>JALTKC010000513.1 GCA_027076245.1 Gammaproteobacteria bacterium | reverse complement strand
AATAACCATGCATTTACTGACCCGTATCTACTGCTTTTTTACAGCTCTTTTGCTGTCCTGTACTGCTCTGGCAGACAGCGGTTATTTTGACCCGATAAGCCAGGATAAACAGGCGGTACTTGAGCAGATATTTGCAGAAACCGGTGTGCCTTTAAGCAAGGTGACGCTGTATAAGGTGGTTTCTGATTTAAAAAGAGAGGGTAAATACTTAAAAGCCATTGTGCAAATTCGAAAAAAAGTGGGTGATGAGTATGTCTGGGCAGATGATAAAGGGAGGGAAAATGAATTTCAGAGCATAGTAGGTGGGTTGAGAAAAAAGCCCAGAGTTGTAGTTGATAAAGAAGGACGTGTATTGTCTTTTACATTTAGCAGAATAAAAAAACCATTTGAGAACTCTCACCTGCTTACTAATTTTAAAAATATTATTTCTCTCAGCTTTTTTGGTCAAAAATATTGCAATAATAAATCAATTAACAATCTCCCGGCTTTAAACAAATTGCAATTCTCTGTTTTCTCATGCATTCAAAATACAACATTTCCTGATTTAAACAAAATGCCTGAGCTTTTGTATCTGAATGTAAAAAATTCAGACTTTAGCAACACAGCAATACCCGTTAATAACAAAATAAAAATAGCCTACATAGAGCCCACAAAAGGTCTAAACAATCTAAGTCAAATAAAAAACCTTACCCAGGTAGAAGACCTGTCTATTATTATGCGCAGTGTAAAACCCGAACAGGAAACTATTACCAATTTAAACTGGCTGGCACAACTGCCGCAACTCAAAAAACTCAGGCTGATGCTCTACAGACAACCGGTTAAAGACCTGTCGTTTCTAAAATCACTGAAAAACCTTAAATCCCTGTATATATCATCCAGACAGGCAGAACACATTCCACTGGGTGAACTGACGCAACTGGAAAGTCTTAAACTGGTGGATGTTCCGGCTGCAAGCCTGCCGGGTCTGGAGAATTTGCGGCAGCTAAAAACCCTGGATATATTTGCTCACAGAATTACAGAACTGCCAGGGCTGGAGCGGCTGACCAATCTCACAGATATTGATTTGCAAATGCATCGACTAGACAAACTGCCTTCCTTAAAGACTTTGAAAAAATTAAAAAACATTCACATTGCAGAATCCAGAATAAACAACCTGGACTTTATTAAAAACAATTTCAGTCTTGTAAAGCTTGACATTTATCAGGCTCCGCTAACATCAATGAAAGGGATTGAAAACCTGACATCGCTTGAAACTCTGGAACTCAGTATGACTTCCATTAGAAAAATTGAGTTTCTGGATAATCTAAAAAAATTAAAAAAGCTTGAATTAAGTGAAAACCAGATTAAAAAAATTGAGGGTTTGGAGCACCTTGGCAATTTACAGGAATTGATTCTTGACCGTATGTTTATTGAAAATATTGAAAACCTGGACAATCTGCCTAAATTAAAAAAATTTTACAAACCCAACTTTAACTACACCAAAGAAAACCGTCTTTATATAAAAAACCTTGAAAAAAGAGGCGTACTTGTTATTTGAGCAGAAAATATTGATTCTATATCATTAGCCCCTGGCCAATGCCGTAGAAGGCCTGTCAAACCTGCCGCAAATCTATCGGGACTATCAGCATTATAATAATAAGGATAATACCGATATAATTCTGATAACACAGACCTTTACCCAAAGTGCGGAAATCTTTGCCCAAAGCGGTCTGGCCCTGCATACTGCCCGCACCACACTGCACCGGTTGAACCGGGTCAGCCCTGCGGACATATTCAAGCCCTTTATAATGGACAACACCACGGCAGGACACTACGCTGGCAGTGCCGAACGTCTGGCGGCGTATGTCTCCATATTCTCACTGGTCAACAGCTCACTGGCACTCTGGCATGAAGCGGAGGCCGCCTCCGGCCTTAAACTTAAAGGACTGACCCAACTGCGCGACATTATCTTCTCAACCGCGACCCTGACCGGCTATCTGATGGAAGCGGCCGGTAAAAGCGCGCTGCTGGAAGGCATTTCCTGGCTTTCCGTCTGGGGTGCCCGCCTCTTACGTGTGGGTGGTCTCTGGGGGTTAGTCATTACCCTTGCCTGGGAAGGGACAGTGGGTATTTTACAGGCCATTCAAAACTATCAGCATAAAATTGCCGAACTGATGAGTCAGGAAGGGGAGCAGGTCAGACAGTATTTTGAGAACAATAAAGGCATTTACCATAAAATTCTGCAAAGCCCACAGTGGCAGACCTTTTATGATCAGTCTTCCTATGACCTGCTGGAATGGCTGGGACAGGATAAGGGCAGCATTGCCTGGGGCAAACTCAACTGGCGCGCGGCTGTTCCGGCTTATGAACTGGGACTGGATACAGAGCAAATCAATTATCTGGTGGATTTTCCACTTACAACCAATACTGCGCTCTACCCCTTAAGTGCCGCACAGTACACCCGGCTTCAGCACTGGCTTAAAACTCAGCCGCCGGGTAATATAAAAACCTTTTACAAGCAGGTCAGTCAAAAGCGTGTAATACGCATGAGTGTTAAGGCCATTATCTGGTATTATCAGCAACTGCTGGCCTATCCTCAACAGGACGAAATACTGGCCGGCGATATAACCTATGCCCAACTGGCGGAACGTCTGCGCCGGGGTGTCTTTACGCCCCCGCTG
>JALTKC010000512.1 GCA_027076245.1 Gammaproteobacteria bacterium | reverse complement strand
TTTTAGCACAGGACGTGGGCGTTATTGGTGTGTTTTCTGACTGGCCAGCAACGGTTAGCTACTATGCCAACTGCGTAAAGAATCATTAGCCATTAGGGAACCGGGTTAGCAAAGCCTGACCCGGCTCCCCTTTCTGCCCCATTAAATGCATCTAGCTCTACACCTTCTTCTCAGCAAGAAGATCAGGTAAAAAAAACTCGCTCACTAACAGGTTTTTCTTCTGTTTACTAAATATTGAGCGTCGTCCCCAGAGTTTTCCTTTTTGCTGAAAACCAGAGCATTGTAATAACTGATGACAAGGTTTAATTACGGCAACTTCTACCTGTCCTCTTTGAATAGACTTGTCCGCAAATAACACAGCCCCCAATGGTTGATTACCCAGATTCACTAAACGTCTTAAAGAGCCTTTCAAGGTGGTAACAGGAATGACTGTTCTGGCATAAACCCAGGGCTGCTGATCACAATAAAGAATAACCTGACGAATCACTGCTATCTGACGACAGTGTAAATTCAAAGTTTGGGATTCATCCTGACTGGGCCTGGCTCTATGCTGTGAAAGTAATTTAACGGTAAACTTTCCTGGACAGGCATGAATTAACTTGGCCGTTAGTGATGAGGAATCAAATAGCCAGTGATAAATATCTGCGGGTATTTTTTCTGTGACACACTCAGCTTGCTTGCGCCATTTTAGACGCCTACAAAATGAAGGCATGGTAATAATATTTTTTAAAAGACATGGGGCTATGATACAGCGAGATAATGATCTATGTCCAAAGGAGTCGAGAATGAGCTATCGGCCCAGGCCAGGCCAATCTGCCTACTGACAATCAGTTTATACTTTATTGGCAAGCGGTTCTTTAAAAGTGATTTTTAGTTTAGCCATCGCTGCAGCGTTTCTTTCAGTGCCTGCATTTTGACCGGCTTGGAAATATAATCATCCATGCCAGCTGCTATGCATTTTTCCTTGTCGCCCTCCATCGCATTGGCCGTCATAGCAATAATCGGGATATGCTGATCCTTCCCCTCTTTTTTCCTGATGGCCTTACTGGCTTCATAACCATCCAGCACCGGCATCTGACAATCCATCAGTAACAGATCAAAGTTATGCTCTTCTGCCATCCTGTCCACAGCCAGTTGACCATTATTTACCACATCATATTCCACACCAATTTTTTCCAGCATTTTTTTCGCCACCGCCTGATTGACAATATTATCCTCAACCAGCAAGACACGCCCAGTGAGGCTCTCTACCGATTCCATCTGCTGTTCTACAGGGGTTTCCAGACTAATACCCTGGGGTATTTCAAAGGCTATCTCAGCCCAGAAACAGGAGCCCTTGCCTTCTTCGCTCTCTACGCCCAGACGCCCTCGCATTAACGTCACCAGCTGGCGCACAATGGCCAGACCAAGACCTGTGCCACCGTATTTACGCGTTGTTGAACCATCTGCCTGAGTAAATGAATGAAACAGTTTACGCTGTGCTTCTTCTGCTATACCTATCCCCGTATCAATCACTTCAAGACGAAGTCGGGTTGCCGTTTCACTGACTTCCATTACTTTTACATGCAAACTCACCTGGCCATTTTCTGTAAATTTAATTGCATTGGTAATCAGATTGGCCAGAATCTGACGAATCCGCACCGGATCACCTCGAATCACCTTGACCAGATTCTCATCGATTTCTGCCACCAGTTTAACCTGGCGCTCCTGTGCCCGACTGTCCAGTAAGACAATGAGTTCACGGATAATTTGCGCCAGATCAAAGGGAATAGATTCCAGTTCCAGCTTGCCTGCTTCAATTTTTGAAAAGTCCAGAATATCATTTAGCAGAGTCAGCAAAGATTCGGCTGAATTATATGCTGTTGACACATATTCCTGTTGCGTGGCCGTCAATGATGAGCCCTGCAATAATTGCAACATGCCAAGGATTCCATTCATTGGTGTACGAATTTCATGGCTCATATTGGCCAGAAACTCACTTTTGGCCCTACTCGCTGTTTCTGCAATTTCCTTGGCTGATTTCAGCTCCTTCTCAATACGTTTTCTCTGTTCAATTTCTGCACCCAGTTCTTCATTCATATCCTCACTTTCATTCCGTGCCTGGCTCATAAACTTCACCAGAGATTCATTATGAAAACGCAGCTCCAGTGATGACAGTAAGGACTGATTAACCTTGTGTGCAGAAATACAAATGCTTAAGAAATAGAACAGAACCAGCAGAGACAGGTAAGGGTAATCACCTCCCTGTTGGGCAAAATACAGTGCCAGGGGCAGTAATATCAGCCCGGCATACAGATAAAATACCCGAATCAGGGGGGCTAATACTGTCACCCCACCGGATACAATACCGGCCACAATAAACCCCATCATCAACTCATGTAATACCTGCTGAGGAAATAGCCAGTAACTCGCCGCTCCCCAACAGGCTGCCGTCAGTAGAATCGACAGAATATAAACACGGGCAATCCAGCAGGGACGAGGCGACTCTACAGACTTAAGCTGACGTGCCAGTATCAGGCGTAAAACAGATACGCCACTCACACAGGCCAGCCAGATGGATATAGCTATAGTATTATGACGCCATAAGACATAGGAGAGCACAAAAGCCAGTAACAGTGAAACCAGGTTACTGAAACGGGCACTATCCACCACACGGGCCAT
>JALTKC010000511.1 GCA_027076245.1 Gammaproteobacteria bacterium | reverse complement strand
AAATACTAATAAATCAATTGCTTATTGAACATTAAATTTATTTAATGTTCATGAAAGATTCGTGTTATGTTATACCTGTAAAATCACAGACTGATTTATATATCTGTCTGAATTTTTTGAAATTTAAGCATTGCAATTGTAAGTTTTCAGCGGTTGCACCCTTAAATCAGACAAATCTTTAATATATGGGAGTGAATATGCATTATATGCAGCCTAAATTTCGTTTAAAAAAGCCGTTTTTTTCTGTTTTTTTAAGCCTTCACCTGATAACAGTTCCTGCTATTACCATGGCCGGTCAGGCTGCGTCGAAAAGCTCCGCAAAACCTCAGTCTGTGAGTCTGGCACAGAGTCAGACAGTACTGACCCTTAAAGATGCTGAGCGTATTGCACTGACCGATGAGCCGGGTATTATCAGTCAGCAATGGCAGGTTAAATCACTCTCTGAACAGGCTGTGGCCGACGGTCAGTTAATGGATCCCAAGTTACAGGTGGCTCTGTCCAATATGCCTACCGATACCTTCGATTTTGACCAGGAGAATATGACCCAGTTTAAGGTGGGCATACTGCAGCAGTTTCCCGCTGGAGATAGTCTTGATATTAAGCAGCAGAAAACCCTGAAGCAATCTGAACTTGTTGCCACCAAAATTTCTGAACGTAAAATCAACATACTCAAAGAAGTTCGCCTGACCTACCTGGAAATTTATTACTGGGAAGAGGCTTATAAAACCATACGTCAGAATAAACGTTTTTTTTCTCAACTGGTTGAAATTGTGCAGTCCATGTTTTCCGTTGGACGTAATAACCAGCAGGATTTAATACGTGCCCAGCTTGAGCTTAGCCGACTGGATGACCGCCTGACCAAAATAACCCAGAAAATCAACACTCAACGTTCTAAACTGGCCCGCTGGATTGGCAGTCAGAACAGTTATAATGCCCTGTCCAAAGACCTGCCTGACATTAGTATACCGGACTTATCGAATCTGAATGATGAAAATCTGACTCAATTATTTATGACCCACCCCAAAATTCAGGAAATAGATAAACAGATGGAAGTCAGCCGAAAAGATATAGAACTGGTTAAGGAAAGTTACAAACCGGGTTGGGGGCTGAATGTCAGTTATGGTTATCGTGACAACAAGCCAACAGGCCCCAATCGCAGCCGTGCTGATCTACTGTCTGCAGGGGTGACGATTGATTTGCCTGTTTTTACGGCAAATCGTCAGGATAAGAAACTTTTGTCTAAGGAACATCAATATCAGTCATTAAAAGACAAACGTAATGAGATCTTAAGACAGATGGTTTCCGGTCTGCAGCAGGAAATGGCTAACGAAGAACAGTTACAGAAACGCCACCAGCTTTATTACAAAATACTATTGCCACAGGCAAAACGCCAGACCAAAGCATCCCTGCTGGCTTATCAGTCGGATCGGGGTGATTTTGCAGATGTTATGCGTGCCTATATAGATGATCTTAATGCTAATCTGGATGAGCGTCGTATTGCAGTGGACCACCTGCAGACTCGAGCCAGAATACTTTATTATGTATCAGATAACTGGCAAAAATAATTTTCCGGGCCTTTTTTCCAGGCTAAAAGCAGACTAAAAAAACAAACAAACCACCATTTGCGGTAATTTAGAGGATATTAATGTGAACAAACTTTTAACGGGTGTCATCCTGATTGGAGCCGGGCTGGTAGGCGGTTATCTGTCTCAGCCATTTATTCAACAGCAGTTACAGTCGGCGGGTGTATTATCTTCTTCAGAAGAGGGTGATGCTTCAGCGCAAGGCTCAGGTGAGAAAAAAATTCTATACTGGGTTGCACCAATGGATGCTAATTACCGTCGTGATAAACCGGGTAAATCCCCAATGGGAATGGACCTGGTACCGGTTTATGAAGATGAAGGCGGTGAAGACGGTGTAGTAAAAATATCCCCGGTGGTCCAGAACAATCTGGGTGTTCGTATTACTACCGTAAAAAAAGGTCAGCTGGACAGGGAAATTAACACGGTCGGATATATTCAGTTTGATGAGGAGAAACTCTTTCATCTACATACCCGTGTAGAAGGCTGGGTAGAAAAACTGGATGTTAAAGCGACAGGAGATGTGGTAAAAAAAGGTCAGAAACTGTTTGAATTATACAGTCCGGCACTGGTTAATGCCCAGGAAGAATATCTTACTGCACTCAAAAGCGGCAACCGGATTTTAATTAATGCCTCTAAAGACCGGCTTTTATCGCTGGGACTGACACCAGGACAGATTAAGAATCTGGCCAAAACCCGTAAAATTGAACAACGTATCGCCTATTATTCCAAACATGATGGTTTTGTAGAAAACCTGATGATTCGTGAAGGTATGTTTGTTAAACCTTCAATGGATGTGCTGACTATTGGTCAGATTGATACCGTCTGGGTTATAGCGGAAGTTTTTGAACGTCAGAGCGGCTGGGTTAAAAAAGGTCAGACTGTGGATATGACCGTTGCGGCATACCCCGGTAAAACCTGGAAGGGCATTGTTGATTATATTTATCCGGTGCTGGATAAGAAAACCCGCACCCTCAGAGTACGTATTCGATTTAATAATCCAGAACAGCTTCTAAAACCCAATATGTTTTCACAACTGGTTATTCATAGCAGTCTGGACAGGGAATCCCTGTATGTGAAACGGGAAGCTATTATTCGTAACGGTAGAATGGAACGGGTGGTTAAGTCTCTGGGTGATGGCAAGTTTCTGTCTGTTGCGGTTAAAACCGGTACAGAAAGTGGTCCTTATGTAGAAATTCTCAAAGGTCTTGATGAAAATGATAAAATTGTCAGCTCAGCACAATTCCTTATTGATTCCGAGTCCAGTTTAACCGCCAGTTTTGAGCGAATGGAAGAACCCTCAGAAGTAGAAAAAGCTGATGCCCAACAAAAGGCTGACAAGAAAAAAGTCTGGATTGAAGGTGAAATTGTAGATGTTATGCCTGGCCATAATATGTTGACCATTCAACACAAAGCGGTTGAAGAATGGGGCTGGCCAGACATGTTAATGGATTTTCCTGTTAAAAAAACAATTGATATCAGTACCTTAAAATCTAAGGAAGCTATCAGCTTTCTGGTTGAGAAACACGATGATGGCTCCATAGAAATCATTGAAATTAGTCAGAAGTCGGATAGTAAAACAGATACTATGCCGGATGATCAGGTCTGGATCACTGGTACTATTCTCAATGTTATGCCCGATCATAATATGCTCAGTATACAACATCCTGATGTCCCAAAATGGGGCTGGCCATCGATGGAAATGGATTTTCAGGTTGCAAAATCACTGGATATCAGTCCTCTGAAAGCCGATGAACAGATTAATTTTCTAGTTAAAAAGCATGATAGTGGCGCGGTTGAGATTATTGAGATCAATAAAGAGGGCCTGAAATGATTGCTTCAATTGTTTACTGGTCGATTAAAAACCGGTTTTTCATTATTCTCTCAACTCTGATCATGCTGGGTTTCGGGATCTACTCGGTTAAAGAAACACCGATTGATGCCATTCCAGACTTATCAGATGTACAGGTTATTGTTAAAACCTCTTTTCCAGGGCAGGCGCCTCAGGTTGTTGAAGATCAGGTCACCTATCCCCTGACCACAGCCATGCTATCTGTACCAAAGGCTGTGACTGTACGAGGCTATTCCTTCTTCGGGGATTCCTATGTATATATTATTTTTGAAGAAGGCACCGATCTGTACTGGGCACGTTCCCGGGTACTGGAATACCTTAGCCAGGTCGCTTCCTCTCTGCCCCCCAGTGCTCAGTCACAACTTGGCCCCGATGCTACGGGTGTGGGCTGGGTGTATGGTTATGCACTGGTTGACCGAACCGGAAAAACTGACATCAGTCAGTTACGCAGCCTGCAGGACTGGTTCCTGCGTTATGAATTGCAGACGGTACCTGGAGTGTCAGAAATCGCAACCATTGGCGGTATGGTTAAACAGTATCAAGTTATAGTCGATCCGGAGAAACTGCGTGCCTATGATATCCCTTTAAGCCTTATTCGTACTGCGATAAACAAGGGCAATCAGGAGGCCGGGGCTTCAGTGGTAGAAATGGGTGAGGCTGAATACATGGTCACGGCGACCGGTTACCTGACCAGTGTGGATGATCTTAAGAAAGTTCCTCTGGGTATGAACGTTAATGGCACACCATTGCAGTTACAGGATGTAGCCGATATTGTTACTGGTCCACAAATGCGTCGCGGTATTGCTGAATTAAATGGTGAAGGCGAAGTTGTGGGTGCTTATGTGGTTATGCGTTTCGGAGAAAATGCCCAGAAAACCATTGAACTGGTTAAAGAAAAACTGGAGACGCTTAAAAAAGGTCTGCCTGACGGAGTTGAAATTGTTACGACTTATGATCGCTCAACTCTGATTAATCATGCAGTGGAAAACCTTTATGAAAAACTGCTTGAAGAATTTATTGTAGTCGTACTTATCTGTGCTATTTTCCTGTTCCATTTTCGTTCTTCACTGGTCATTATTATCAGTCTGCCTATTGGTATTCTCGGTGCGTTTATTATTATGCATGCACAGGGTCTTAATGCCAATATTATGTCTTTAGGTGGCATTGCAATTGCCATTGGTGCTATGGTTGACGGGGCCATTGTTATGATTGAAAATGTGCATAAGCATATAGAAAAAACTCCGCTAACGGATCAGAATCGATGGCAGATTATTGCTGAAGCATCAGTTGAAGTCGGGCCGCCGTTGTTTTTCTCACTGCTTATTATTACCATGAGCTTTTTACCAGTATTTAGTCTGGAAGCTCAGGAAGGTAAAATGTTTGCACCGCTGGCCTTTACCAAAACCTATGCCATGGCGGTAGCAGCAGGATTATCCATTACTCTTGTTCCTGTGTTAATGGGGTATTTTGTACGCGGTAAAATTATGCCTGAACACAAGAACCCCGTTAACCGTCTGGTGACCTGGATTTATAATCCTATTATTAAAAATGTTCTTGATGCACCTAAAACTATGGTTATGCTGGCAATTGTAGCTTTAGCTATTGGGTTATGGCCGTTGACCAAGATCGGTAGTGAATTTATGCCACCGCTGGACGAAGGTGACTTAATGTATATGCCGACAACTTACCCGGGTATTTCTATTGGTAAAGCCAGAGAGATTTTACAGCAGACTGATAAACTTATTAAAACTGTACCTGAAGTAAAAACTGTCTTTGGTAAAATCGGGCGTGCAGAAACGGCTACTGATCCAGCGCCATTAACCATGATTGAAACGGTTATTCAACTAAAACCTAAAAGTGAGTGGCGAGAAGGGGTAACCACTGAATCTCTGCGCCGTGAATTCGATCAGCTGGTCAAGTTTCCGGGGGTTACTAACGCATGGGTTATGCCAATTAAAACCCGTATTGATATGCTGGCAACCGGTATTAAGACACCGGTAGGTATCAAGGTGGCCGGTCCTGATCTTAAGGTCATTGAGAAGGTAGGTAAAGATCTTGAGAAGGCCTTAAAAGATGTAGAAGGCACCGCATCTGTTTATTCTGAACGGGTTGCCGGTGGCCGCTATATTAAAGCGGATATAGACAGAGATAAGGCTGCCCGATACGGGCTGAATATTGCGGATATTCAGAAAGTAATTATGACCGCTATAGGTGGTATGCGGGTATCACAGTCTATCGAAGGTCTTGAACGCTATCCGATAAATGTTCGTTATCCTCAAACCTACCGTGATTCAGTTCAGAAAATTCGAGAATTACCTCTGGTGACTAAAAACAACCAGCGAATTGCCCTTGCTGATGTAGCCGATATTCGAGTAGAAGATGGTCCACCGGCTATTAAAAGTGAAAATGCCCGCTTAAACGGCTGGACACTGGTGGATATTGACGGCCGTGATCTGGGCTCCTATGTAGCAGAAGCTCAGAGAGTGGTGGCAGAAAAAGTGGATCTGCCGCCAGGGTACTCTATTTCCTGGTCAGGACAGTATGAATATATGGTGCGCGCCAAGGAACGACTGGCTCTGGTTATTCCATTGACCCTGGGTATTATTATTCTGCTGTTGTATATTAACTTCCGTAACTTTATTGAAGTCATGATTATTATGGGTACGCTGCCGTTTGCCTTAATTGGCGGTTTCTGGCTGATGTATCTGCTTAACTATGACATGTCTGTTGCCGTAGGGGTCGGCTTTATTGCCCTGGCAGGGGTAACTGTTGAAATCGGGGTGCTTATGCTGGTTTATCTGAATCAGTCCTATTGCCGAATGTCTCACGAGTTAATGGAGCAGAACCGCTGCATTAATCGTGAAGATGTAAAAGCGGCGGTTATGGAGGGTGCCGGTCAGCGCGTTCGTCCTATTGTCATGACGGTTGCAGCTATCGTTGTAGGTCTGATTCCTATTATGTACAGCAGCGGTACCGGTTCTGAAGTAATGCAGAGAATTGCTGGTCCCATGATTGGTGGTATGCTCAGTTCTGTTGTTTTAACTTTGCTGGTGATCCCAGCGATTTATTTTCTGTGGAAATCAGTCACTTTATCTAACTGTACCGTAACTGAAAATAAACCTTCAAAAGAGGAAGCCTAAATGTTTAACAAGGTAGTTATGATCCTGAATATTTCAGACTTTGGGCTGATAGCCGAAGAGGTGAATAGCCTGAATATACCTGGAATTACTATCAGCAAGGTAGAAGGCTATGGCAGTTATATCAATGAATTTAATGATTATGGACTGTGTGAAAGCCTTAAGGTTGAAGTTTATAGCAGTGCTGAAGAAGCACAGAGGATAGCAGAAATTTTTTCTGAAATGGCTAAACGAATGACCGAAGGCGGGGGAATTGTGGCTATTGAACCGGTAAGTGCTTTATTGAATAATAAAAAACTTACCTGAGGACTAAATAAATATGGATCACAGCGATCAACCGCCTGTAAACAGACAGTATAAAATCAAAATCAGTGATATGACCTGTGCACATTGTGTGGCACGGGTTGAAAAAGCTGCACGGGCTGTTAACGGTGTTGAAGCAATAAACATTGACCTGGAACAGGGACAAGCCCTGGTAACGGGAGGGGTGCCTCATGAGGTTATTCAGGCCATTACTGAGGCTGGTTATCCTGCCAGTCCAGTGGCTAAGATCCCCGAGTCCTGTCCCATAGAGCCACCTTCAGAGCAGGATAAAAGCCCGGCAGCACAGGCAGAGCTGGAGAAAAAGACTTCATCTTATATTATTGATATAGAAGACATGACCTGTTCCAGCTGTGTGGCGACAGTGGAAAAAGCCATTCGTTCTGTTGATGGTGTGACAGAGGCCGGAGTTAATCTGCTTGAAAAACAGGCACTGGTACAGGGTGGCGATCCTCAGGCCGTGGTTAATGCTATTATTGACCAGGGCTATAACGCCAGTTTAAGAAGTAAACCGGAACCGGTACAAAGTCAGCGCTTTTACTATATTGCCATTGAAGATATGACCTGCTCCAGCTGTGTGGCTACGGTTGAAAAAGCGATTTTATCGGTGCCTGGCGTAAAGTCCGGTTCTGTGAATCTACTGGAAAAAACCGCCCAGGTGGAGGGAGGTGATCCGCAGGCTGTTGTTAATGCCATTATTGATCAGGGTTATAATGCCCGGCTTATAGAGCAGCAGAAAGTCAGTAATCAATATCAACTGATCATTTCAGAATTTGACGGCTCAGATACTGAGCTTGAAAATCTTATAAATGAACAGTTACAGACTCAGGCGGATGAAATTGAACATATCGCACTTGATTTTACTGACACGGAAAAGAAAGTTGAAATTACTACAACACTGCCTCCCGCACAATTACTGGTTATTCTTAAAAAGGCGGGAGTAGAGGCTCGTATCAATGAACAATATGAAGATCCCTATATTGAGCAGGAGAGGCAGAGTCGTTTAGAAATCCGACGTTCCTGGCATAGAGCGATTCTGGCCGGTACCGTTGGTGCCGTGTTAATGACATCTGAATACATGGGCTGGGTTCCAGAAGTATCAAAAGAGTCTTATTTCCATGGTATCAGTTCACAGATGTTCTGGTTTATTGTTGCACTGATCTGTTTGTTTACCATGTGGTTCAGCGGCCGTAATTACTATATTACTGCGGTTAAACAGGCCCGTCACCTGTCATCTAATATGGATACCCTGGTGGCACTGGGTACTTCAGCGGCCTGGCTGTCATCCATGCTAATTATTATCGACCCTGATTTTATTCCGGGAGGAGGGCACCTGTATCTGGATGCCGGTGTGATTATTCTGGCTTTCCTGCAGTTTGGACATGCACTGGAAATCAGGGCCAAACGTACCACTTCTGCCTCTATTGCGAGTATTATTGAGCTTGCGCCCAAATCAGCTACAGTGGTGTATGACGGCGTAGAAGTCAGTTTACCGGTTTCCTTATTACAGGTCGGGGATGTTATTAAGGTGAAGCCTGGTGAAAGAATACCTATTGACGGTATTATTACCGAAGGCAGTTCAAGTATTGATGAAGCCATGCTTACGGGTGAGCCTCTGCCGGTAAAAAAATCACCCGGCGATACGGTAACAGGCGGCACCATTAATAAATCTGGCAGTTTTCTGTTTAAAGTCAGCAAACTGGGAGAAGAAACCACGCTGTCGCAGATCATTAATATGGTCAAACAGGCGCAGATGACCAAGCCTGAAATTGGCCGCCTGGTGGATAAAATTGCCTCTGTATTTGTCCCTATTGTTATTGCTATTTCAATTATTACCTTCTTTACCTGGTATTCTGTTGGACCTGAACCACGCCTGGCCTACGCTTTGACCGCGGGTATTGCTGTTCTTGTTATTGCCTGTCCCTGCGCACTGGGACTGGCTACACCTATTGCCATTATGATGGGGACATCCAAAGCCGCACAGCTTAATATTCTTATTAAAAATAGTGATGCCCTGCAGACAGCCAGTAAGCTGACTCATGTGGTGGTCGATAAAACCGGTACCCTGACACAGGGCAAACCCTCGGTCACTGATATTATTGTTAATCCCAAACTGGCCTCATCCATTATTAATAAAGATTATCTGCTGAAGTACGCAGCTTCACTGGAAGCCGGTTCGGAACATCCTCTTGCAGAGGCAATACTGTCTGCGGCCAGAGAACATGAACTGTCTCTTTTACCGGTAAAAGATTTTACAGCGGTAGAAGGCCGAGGCGTAAAAGCAGAAATAGAAAATAAAAAGGTTTTGCTGGGTAATCATGCTTTTATGCAGGAAAATAAGGTTAAACTAGCCCCGGAAATCAGCAAACAGGCCGAGGCTCTGGCAGAATTATCTGCAACGCCAATCTGGCTGGCAGAGGACGGGCATTTACTGGGATTGATGGCATTGAAAGATCCCATTCGGGAAGATACGCCTGCGGCGGTTAAATTATTACAGAAACAGCATATTGAAGTCGTCATGTGTTCTGGCGATAGCGACAAAACAGCACAGGCCGTAGCCAGAGAACTGGGTATCAGGGAAGTGCATAGCCAGGTTATGCCGGAAGACAAGTTAAATATCATCAAGTCCTTACAGGAACAGGGGTATATTGTAGGCATGGTAGGCGATGGCGTAAATGATGCACCGGCACTGGCTCAGGCCAATACCGGCTTCGCTATTGGCAGCGGCACGGATGTTGCCATTGAAAATGCAGACATTACCCTGGCAGGCAATTCTTTGATGAATGTGGGGACGGCCATTGCTGTTTCCGCAGCAACCATGAAAAATATCAAACAGAATTTATTCGGTGCATTTATATATAATGTCACCGGCATTCCGTTGGCTGCCGGAGTATTTTATCCGCTGACCGGCTGGTTACTGGCTCCGGCCTTTGCCAGTGCAGCTATGGCTATGTCATCGGTAACGGTAGTGGCTAATGCCAACCGACTGCGCTTTTTTAAACCAAAAATTTAATAGAGAGGAATTTTTATGAGTACTACAACAGAACTTAAAATCACCGGTATGACCTGTAACCATTGTGTTATGCATACAAAAAAAGCACTGGAAGCGGTAGCCGGTGTTGATAATGCCGAAGTCAGTCTTGAGCCGGGTTCTGCAAAAGTAACGGGTACAGCCGATGTGGATGCTTTAATAGCTGCAGTAAAAGAGGCTGGATATGCAGCTGAAAAGGCTTAATTGAAACTATAAGTTGTTGAAAGTTAAGTGGTTAATGTTCTGAACAGCTTTTTCTGAAAAGTTTACTATCATACAAAGCTTAATTAAACCTGAATTTTTTATAAAAACTATTTTAATTATTGATAAATCAGCATAGAATATGACATTAAATAACCTAGTGGCATACAAGGTCATATAAAACGATCATATATATTAAGTTATATAA
>JALTKC010000510.1:2401-2680 GCA_027076245.1 Gammaproteobacteria bacterium | reverse complement strand
AGTTATCCCTGGTCGCGGTTAAAAAAATTACTGCGTGGGAAAGTCTGTTATCTGCATCAGCATCCTTACCTGTTTCATGGCAGTGTTTATGATAATGTGGCTTATGGTCTTAAACGTCAGAACATGTCAAAACAGGAGATAGAGCAACGGGTGGTGCAGGCATTGCAGGACTATGCACTGGAATCTTTAATTTATCGGGACTGCCATGAACTGTCCGGAGGAGAAAAGCAGCGGGTAGCTATTGTTCGCTCATGGATCACCCGGCCCGAAATCATTCTT
>JALTKC010000510.1:0-2391 GCA_027076245.1 Gammaproteobacteria bacterium | reverse complement strand
GGATAATGTGGATTTTAGTGTCAGTCAGGGAGAACTGGTATTAATGACCGGTCAGAACGGCTCCGGGAAATCCACCCTGCTTAAGATAATCGCCGGTTTGTTAAAGCCTCTGCAGGCTCAGGTCAGCTTTGTGCCTCATGACGGACAGCAGGGTAGTTATCCCTGGTCGCGGTTAAAAAAATTACTGCGTGGGAAAGTCTGTTATCTGCATCAGCATCCTTACCTGTTTCATGGCAGTGTTTATGATAATGTGGCTTATGGTCTTAAACGTCAGAACATGTCAAAACAGGAGATAGAGCAACGGGTGGTGCAGGCATTGCAGGACTATGCACTGGAATCTTTAATTTATCGGGACTGCCATGAACTGTCCGGAGGAGAAAAGCAGCGGGTAGCTATTGTTCGCTCATGGATCACCCGGCCCGAAATCATTCTTCTGGATGAACCGTTTTCCAATATGGACAAGGAATCCAGAAAAAAATCCTATGCTCTGATAAAACAGATGTGCCAGCAGGATATTACTATTGTGTTAACAAGTCATGACCCCTTGATAGGTGAGCTGTCATTTGATCAGCATGTCCATCTCTATCAGGGAAAAATCACTCACAAATCGATTTAAAAATCAGGTTAAAAAAACATGAATACAGATATTTTAAGTGTACAGCAGGCACTGGAGATTATTCAGCAGCAGGTCAGTGAACTGGATAATCAACAGACCGTTATTTTACCTCAGGCCCTGAACCGGACTCTGGCAGAAGATATTATTTCTCCCATTAATGTGCCTAATTTTAATAACTCCGCTATGGACGGTTATGGTTTTCGACATCAGGACTTGCCTTCTGAAGGCAGCCGCAGTTTTAAGCTGACCGGTCAGGCACTGGCCGGTCAGCCCTTTGAACAGACCATTGGTGAATTTGAATGTGTGCGTATTATGACCGGAGCCAGAATTCCGGACGGTGTAGATACGGTCATTGAACAGGAAAAAACTGAGCGGCTGGAAGATTATATTATTATTGCCGGCGGCCAGAAAAAAGGCGCCAATGTTCGCTATATCGGGGAGGATATCGCAAAGGACAGTGTTGTGCTGCCTGCCGGCAGTCTGATTGGCCCGGCTCAGATGGGGGTACTGGCCTCTCTGGGTATCGCGTCAGTGCGGATCCGCAGAAAACCCAGGGTGGCGGTCTTTTCCAGCGGTGATGAAATCCGCAGTATCGGAGAAACTCTGGAAGGCAACCAGATATATGACAGTAACCGTTATACCATTTCAGGTATGCTGGAAAAACTGTCAGTAGAGGTAGTGGATCTGGGCGTGATTCCTGACACCCAGGAGGTCATTGAACAGACCCTCAAGTCAGTTGCCCCGGAAGTGGATATGATCATCACTTCAGGTGGCGTGTCCGTAGGGGATGCCGATTATATTAAACAGGCACTGGATAAAAACGGTGAAATTCATTTTTCTAAACTGCACCTTAAACCGGGTCGTCCACTGACCTTTGGGCATCTGGATAATACCCTGTTTTTCGGCCTGCCGGGTAATCCAGTAGCGGTTATGGTGACCTTTATGTACTTTGTTCGCCCGGCAATCCTACAGCTGTTAGGACGAAAGGACACGCAATTACAGGATTTTGAGGTCGTCTGTCAGTCTGATATGCGTAAATTACCGGGCAGGACAGAAATCCAGCGCGGCATCCTGCAGCAGACAGAAACCGGCCTGACCGTACAGACCACCGGCAGGCAGGGCTCCGGCGTGCTAAGCTCCATGAGCTGCGGCAACTGCTTTGTCTTTTTACCCCATGAAACTGAGAACATTAAAGCGGGTGACCGGGTCATTGTGCATCCTTTTTCCATGTTTGATTAATGCATGAAATTTATGCAAATTTGTAGGCTGGGAGGTCTTTAAAGTCTGTTATTTTGAGAAAAATGTACTAACGGGGCTGTTGATCTTTTGTGTACAAAATTTAACCATTCCACATAGGAAGCCACACCATACAACAGCCTAATGCTAATGTACTGGCATAATTTCTTTCCAGTTTATCATAGCGAGTGGCGATTGCTCGATAGTGCTTTAACCGGGCAAAAATATTCTCAACCAGGTGACGATATTTATACATACACCAATCCATATCATCATTTCCAACTTTTGAATTACTCTTACGTGGTATTACTGGTATTGAACCTTTATTGCTTATACTTTCTCTAACGCTTTCGCTATCATAACCTTTGTCCGCTACTATATATTCAGACTCTGGTAACTGTTCAATTAAATCAGGGGCAACCTTACAGTCATGAACCTCACCACCGCTCAGTATGAACTTTACAGGCAACCCATAACTATCTACAGCCATATGTATTTTTGTACTATTGCCGCCTCGACTTTTACCAATGGCTTCTTTT
>JALTKC010000509.1 GCA_027076245.1 Gammaproteobacteria bacterium | reverse complement strand
GAACACCAGCAGCAGGGTATAGAGTATTTTTTTACCCATGCCCACGGTCTCCGGATCCATCTGAGCTGTGCTCTGATGCGGGTTTTAGATGTTCATAAAATACCGCCCCGTCAGCAACCAGTTGTTTTAGCTGTGCTTCCGGCAGTATCCGGTGAGCATAGGCGGTTAACTGCCATGCTCGGGTCAGTTCCTTAAAATAATGAAACTGTTGCTCTGAGCTTAAATGCTGCTGCGCGGCCTGTACACAATCCCCTTCTGTTGCCCCAGGCGGTAAATCCAGTGCATGATGTTTTACCAGGTAAGCCAGACTGGCCCGGTACAACAAAGCCAGCGCCGCTCTGTACTGTCGGGACTGGATCAGTTTCAGAGCTTCAGCACGGATATCATCAGGCAGAGACTGTTCTCTGATATCCAGACCAAACAGAGTGTCCGGCTGATTATCAGAAGACGTTTTTTTCCTAAAGCAGTTAAAGGCTATTTTCAGCCGGCTGCGGTATTTAATAATGAGCAGTGCCAGTATCAGCAGTATAATCCATAAACCTGCCTCAAACAGCCGGGCCAGCACCTGCCCAATCACTTTAAAGAATTCCGCCATTGAACGAATCAAATCACTATAATCATCCGGCTTTTTCTGTTGATCCGTTTTGCCGGTATATTTTAACTCGCTGATGGTTTTATAACGGTCAAACACCGGTTCCTGCATAACCGCCCGGATGACTTCTGTGGATTTTTCCGGATCAGTTTTCTGTTCTGCCAGCGGCGGCCGGATAAGCTCATAGCGTAAATCATCATAAGGCACTTCTGCGGCCTTTAAGGATTCTGACAGGCTCAAAGGCAGGATCAGGCAGAGCAGAATCACCGCTGCGGCTGAAGGGACAGCCGACAGCCGTTTTTTCTTCCGACTTTCTTTTTGCTGCTGTTTGCGCTGTAATTTACGAAAGGCCAGTTCAATATCCCAGCCTTCCAGTATGGTGCGGCGGTTCAGATACAGCATAAAGCCGCCGGCCACATAGAGTATTTCCATAACCATCATGGCCAGGAAATACATCAGCATGGACAGCGCATTAACCCAAAGAGGTGACTCATCATTAACCTGCACCAGTTCAAAGCCTTTTAAGGCCAGATCGGTAGGTAATAATATCAGGACCATGCCCAATAACCCCCAGGACAATAAGGTCTCCAGATGAACACAGAGAATAAACAACAGTACTTCCCGGTTTTTAGCACCCCGGCGCAGGGCCGTCATTCTCCGGGTGCGCTGTTTACCGCGCAAACCTTCCAGTTGCACCGTAGGCAGAGAAAAAGCCCGCCCCATGTCCAGACGGTACAGGGTTAATGATGACAGCAATCCGGTTTTGAAAAAGCCGGGTACAGCGTTCAGCACATCCCGCCAGCTTAGCGGCTCTGAGAAAATGACTCTGGAGAGAATATACAGCGGCACCCGATCATAAAGCGGTTTTAGATACCAGACCAGAATAAAGGCCTGGAAGGGGTAGCTCTCCAACAGCAACAGGGAAACCATAACAAAGATCGGCAGTACGGTAACCAGCCAGCCGGAGAGCAGAATACGCCAGTGCTGCATACACAGACGCACAGCCAGATCCATGGCTTCCCAGGGCGAACGGGGTCTTACTTCCAGGGTCAGGGCTTCAGGGTTCATATTTTATTCAGTTTAGAATTCACGTTTATCAGTAAGCGGTTCAGCTTGAGCTTCTGATTCAACCACAGGTTTTGTCACTTCATCAGAGCGGCGCCCGACAAAAGCAAAATAACCCGTGACCAGCAGCCAGAGCAAAGCCCCGACCGTATATTTTATCCGTGCATCGATTAACTGGGTAGAAGACCAGTAGGCTTCAATAAATGCGGCGATAACAAACATAATGGCCACACCACCCATAATACGCATCGTGATTTTTGCTGAATCCAGCAAGGCCTGATAGCGGCTTTTTCGCCCCGGCATTAACAGCGAAAAACCCAGTTTCAGACCGGCCGCCCCACTCAGGGCAATGGCCGTGAGTTCAAATGCACTATGACCCACAACAAACGGCCAGAAAGTATCTGAATAGCCCAGGTGGGTCAGATGTCCGGCCACCGCGCCAATGTGCAGGCCGTTAAATAACAGAGTAAACAGGCTGCCGATTCCCAGCAGCAGACCACTGGCAAAGGTACGAAAGCCGATGCTGGTATTATTAAAAATATAAAAGCCAAACATTTTACTGTCTGAACCGGAGTCCCGTTCCCGGCCAATATGTTCTGCCTGAGGATCGTACATGGCCTCCATACCAGACACGGAATCCGGCGGCAGAATGCTGTACACAAATTCCGGGCGAAACTGAATAACGATAATCATGGCCAGCAAAGGGCCATAAAATATCAAGGAGGACAACCATAACCAGTTGATTTCACGGCGTACTGTACGGGGAAAAGTCCAGGTAAAAAAGCGAATAATGGCCGCCAGGGCACTGTCACCATAAACATGAGCCGGCCGGTAAAAAGCCTGATGCGCCTGTTCCACCAGAATACTCAGCCGCTCTATCAGCCAGGGGCTGTAACGCCGGGCTTCTGCCAGGGAAAGGTGCTGACAGACCTCACGGTACAGAGCCGGAAAATCGGCCTGTTCAATCCGTTCCGGCGGCAGTGCCAGGATCTGTTCTTCATATAAGCTTTTGGGTTTATAGTGTTTCGAC
>JALTKC010000508.1 GCA_027076245.1 Gammaproteobacteria bacterium | reverse complement strand
GTCGTAGGCCTGGACGGTGGCGCCGGCGTTCCAGAGGGATTCCATCAGGGTGCGACTGGAGGCTTCACGCATGTCATCGGTGTTGGGTTTAAAGGCCAGCCCCCATAGAGCAATGGTTTTGCCTTTGAGGTTCTGTGCGCCGTTAAAGTGGGTTTTGATTTTATTGAACAGGACTTCTTTCTGACGGTAGTTGACCGATTCGACGGCTTCAAGGAGTTCGGCATGGTAGCCGATTTCTTTGGCGGTTCTGGCCAGAGCCTGTACGTCTTTGGGGAAGCAGGAGCCGCCGTAGCCACAGCCAGGGTAGATAAAGTGGTAGCCTATTCTTGGATCAGAACCGATGCCTAAACGGACTTTTTCAATATCGGCACCCAGGCGTTCTGCCAGGTTGGACATTTCATTCATAAAGCTGATTTTAGTCGCCAGCAGGGAGTTGGCAGCGTATTTTGTTAATTCAGCAGAACGCACATCCATAAATATAATACGATCATGGTTGCGGTTAAAGGGTGCATACAGTTCTTTAATGATTTTTTCTGCTTTTTCATTATCAGTACCGATAATAATGCGATCCGGCTTCATAAAGTCGTTAACCGCAGCCCCTTCTTTTAGAAACTCTGGATTGGAAACCACATGGAAAGGAAAGTCTTTACCACGACTATTTAGTTCTGCCGACAGGGCTTCGGCTACTTTGTCCCCGGTACCCACAGGTACAGTGGATTTATCAATTACAATTTTTTCATCGTCCATATACTGGCCGATACTTTTAGCAACAGATACAACGTATTGCAGATCGGCAGAGCCGTCTTCATCAGGGGGCGTGCCAACGGCAATAAACTGAATAGGCGCGAATTTAACCCCTTCTTCAATATTGGTGGTAAAGTGCAGTCGACCTTCTTTATAATTTTCTATAACAATACTGTCCAGCCCCGGTTCATAAATAGGCATCATGCCATTTTTTAAACCTTCAATTTTGGTTTCATCCACATCCACGCAGGTCACATTATGTCCGACTTCTGCCAGACAGGCACCTGTTACCAGGCCTACATAACCCGTACCAAAAATTGTTACCTTCATATTTTCTTCCTATTGATTTAATATTTGTCTTTGAAATGATTCCAGCATCATTAATGTCCAGATTGCAGAACTGTTTTCACGTTTTCCACAGTGGTGCAGATCAATCATTTCTCTTATGTAATCCGCATTAAAAAAGCCGGAATCCAGAAATGCCTCACTGAGGATGGTCTGCTCAATTCGTGTTTTTAACGGCCCACGAAACCAGTTTTCCAGAGGCACGGCAAACCCCATTTTTTTTCTGTAAAGAACATCATGAGGCACATAAGGCTCCATGGCTTTTTTCAGGATATATTTCCCTGTCTGTCCTTTTAATTTTAATCCGGCAGGCAAACCGGAGATCCATTCAATATACTTATGGTCCAGCATGGGCACCCGTACTTCCAGTGAATGCGCCATGCTGGCTCTGTCCACCTTGGTTAAAATATCATCCACAAGATAGGTTTTCATATCCAGATATTCAATCAGTGCCAACGGGTCTTCAGATGCCTGCCCCGGTGCCTTTCGGGCATATTGTTTAAATACATCAACCGCCTGATACCCCCCCAGCTTCTGTTTCATACTGGAACTGAACAGTTTATTTCTCTGTTCATCAGGCATAATAGCCACAGTATTAAAATAAGCTTCCACGGAACTGCGGGCCAATGCCTGAAAAGTGGTTTTGGCTCTGAAAATTCTGGGTGCCCAGTCGGCTTTTGGATACAGTTTGCCTAATGCACCAAAGACCGGCTTACGAATACTATAGGGTAATAATGAGCGTACACGCTCTTCATTCATATGCCAGATATGGCGTCGATAGCCAGACAGGGGTTCATCTCCCCCGTCACCAGACAATGCAACCGTGACATTTTTCCGAGCCAGTTGGCATACCCGGTAGGTGGGAATGGCTGAACTGTCCGCATAGGGCTCATCGTATAACAGAGCCAGTTCATCGAGCAAACTAAAATCATCGGTTTCTACCGTTTCCACATAATGCCGGGTGTTGTATTGCTTAGACACCATCTGAGCATAGTCAGATTCATTATATTTTTTATCATTAAAACCAATAGAACAGGTATTGACAGGCTCATCCTGCAATTGAGACATCATGGCCACAACACCGCTGGAATCCACTCCACCTGACAGAAAAGCGCCCAAAGGTACTTCTGCAATCATGCGAATATCTACCGCTTCTTTCAGGCGTTCAATCAGTTCACTGGCTGCTTGTTTTTCTGTAATTTGATGATCGGCTTCAAATGGGATTTCCCAGTACTGTTCTGGTTGCAGTTGTTTTTTACCCCGTTGTATTAGCAGGCGGTGACCAGCCTGTAATTTGTAAACATTTTTATAAATGGTTTTGGGTTCGGGGATATAGCCCAGAGCACAATAGTCCTCTATGCCTGTGACATCCATATCTTTTTTGAATGACGGATGCTGCAACAGAGCTTTTAATTCCGAACCAAATATCAGGAAGTTATCTTCAGTCACTGCATAAAAAAACGGTTTAATACCCAGACGGTCTCTGGCAAGAAACAACTGCTCTTTATTTTTATCCCAGACAGCAAAAGCAAACATCCCTCTAAGACGTTCTACACACTGCTCACCCCACTCTTCCCAGGCATGAACAATGGTTTCAGTATCAGAATGTGTCTGAAAGGAATAGCCCTTTGCTTTTAGCTCTTTTGTCAGTTCCTGAAAATTATAAATCTCACCATTAAAAACAATACAGACGCTTTTGTCCTGGTTAAACAGTGGCTGCTGCCCCGATGAAAGATCGATAATAGACAAACGCCGGTGTGCCAGACCCAGACCCTCTTCACGATAAGTGCCTCCTTCATCCGGACCGCGATGAAACTGTACCTGGTTCATTGCATCCAGTACCACAGGATCAATACTTCTTTTAGCTGATAAATCAAAAATTCCGGCGATGCCACACATATTAGTTTATTACCTTCTGATAAAGCTGTTCGTATTGTCGGATCATTGTATTAAGGCTAAAGTTATCTTCTATTCTTTTTCGGCCCGCATCACCATGACGTTTTACAAGTGAGGGATTATTTATATAAGTAAGCATGGTTTCTGCTAATTGCTCTGTATTATTTACATCAACCAGATAGCCTGTGCTGTCAGGCAGCACCAGTTCAGCATTCCCCCCCACATTGGTTGCAATAACCGGCAATGAAGTTGCCATGGCTTCCAGTATGGTATTGGAAATGCCCTCGGCCAGTGAAGGCAGTACAAACACATCCATAAGACGCATTAAATCATGCACCTGATCCGACTGCCCTGTAAACCAGACCCAGTGATTATCTGTATTGTGTTTCTGGCAAAAATCATCCACCAGTTTAACAGCCGGCTGCATTAAAATGCCATCACCCACGATTAATAAACGCAGATGTTTATTATTGTTTGGAGACATTTCCAGTAACTTTAGAAAGGCTTGCACCAGAAAGATCTGGTTTTTTACTTCTGCCATTCTGCCCACGGTTCCAAACACAATACGTCCCTGAATATAAAAAGATTCCGGTAAAAGTGTTGTGTTTATTGCCTGTTTTAAAGCAAATTTTTCAGTATCAACACCATTGTATATATGATTGAGTTTCTTTTCATTAATACCAATCGTTTCATGGAGGTAACGATAGCCTTCTTTAGACAAAGCAATATATTGCTTAACTATTGGTACAAACAGTTTTCTCAGTAACTGATATTTTTTATTGCCGCCAGCCAGGTCCACCATATCCCAGCCGTGTTCACCATGAACTCTGGCAGAAATACCAGCCAGCATTGCGGGCAACTGACACTCCAGAGTCGCCATATTACGGGTATGCACAATATCCGGATTGATTTTTTTTAGTAATTTATACAACCTGAAAAACAAGGGATAATCCTTACCCGGCTTTTTATTAAGCGCATAAATAGTAACATCTTTCTTCTTTATTTTTTTAAAGAAGTCCGTGTAATGCGACAGACAGATAATCACGTGCTTAAATTGCTGCTCATTAGAGTGGTTAATCAAATTAACCACCCCATTTTCCAGGCCACCTACATCAAAGCTAAAAACAATATGGGCAATTAAAATTCGTCGGCTCATTTTATTACGTGGTTTTACTCATCTGCCAGTAGTTCTGGATTTTTCTCCAGCAACGCTCTGAGGGTTTTGCGAGCCTGTTCAGGTGATTCATAAAAAGTCACCGCTACAGCTTTAAATTGACCACCTCTGTGCAATCCCGTCAGTTTTCCTGCTGCCTGTGCAATTTTAATTTTAACAGGATTAACTAAATCCATCCCATTAACTTGATACCAGTTCCAGATTAATAACTTTTCTTTATTATTACGAACAATCAGTTCTTCCAGTTCACTGTTTTTAAATCTAAACGGTTTTCTGCTGACCTGCACCCAATGTTTGACTCTAAAAATATTATTAACCGCGTTGACCAGCTCCTTACCCTGTGCCTCATATTGATATTCATTGGCATAATAAAAAACAGTTTTGTTATTATTAAGGTTTTTAAATGTTGCGCGTATCTCACTGTCAGGATTTTTAAATGAAGGCAGCCAGAGGTTCTGCGATGAGTCATCTGCTTGCCAGGGCTTAACCATTTTCGGCATTTTAAGACTTATATTATTTGTGACAGGTGTATAGTTCATCCATATATTAATAACAGGGCCCAGCAAAAGTATTATAAAGAGCCAGTAAACCTTATAATGAAACTGGCTGACAGGATTGGCAGATTCAGTGCTGCTGGTTTTTTCAGCCAGAAGTTTATCCTGCCAAAAGCTGCCTATATAAAACAATATAAAAATAACCACACCGAAAAATAACCAGCCATAAATAATATGATCCACCCCCGTGGCGTACTTCATATCACTTAAGTGAGCTATCATAACAATACCATAAGCTCTTATACCATTGGCCAGGACTGGCAGAATGAGAGAAACAATCACAAAAATAATCTGTTTATATAACTTTGTATAGGTTAAATAAGCATAGAGTGTTCCCAGAGCCAGAGAAGCAATCAGATAACGAATACCGCTACAGGCTACTGCCACTTCAAAATCACCCTCAGGTATTGATATAAACATGCCTTCGGTATAGACCGGCACACCAGATAACTGCAGCCCCCAGACCGTCATTATTGCGGTAATATCCTGCAGCCCGGGGATAAGGAATTCACCGAAAGGCACTGCAAAAATCAGATAAAACAAGGGAAATAAATATTGTTTAAGCAGCTTTAAGCCAAATACAGTCCCAACCAAGGCGGGCAGCATTAATACCACCATTAACTGCTGAATCACCACCACATCAACGGCTTTTGCCAATGCCCAGACCACCACAAGTACAACTAACCCTACTGCAAACAGTCCATCTGGATTTTTCTCTGTAGTAAAAAATCGACTGCGTTTATCCCATATCAGATAAATAGAAATTGGAAAAATCAGAAATCCATGGGCAAAGGTTTCTGAGCGCCACCAGATCTCAACCATTGACCAGAGGGTATTGTGATACAGCAGCAGCCATACCGCTAATGCAGCATAAAAAATCCGCAGTAATTTAACACTGTTTTTATCCGTTACTGGATTCATGGATTTTTCCTTCCAGGATTGATAAAAGTGGTTTTAGAGTACTCTGCCAACTATAACGCTCTGTAATCCACTGTCTGGATTGCTGCTCTATGTCTTTACGTCTGTTTTTTTCCTCAAGCTCAATAATATACTGTTGTAAATGGCTTTCCTGGTCACTCACTCTTGTTTTTAGCTGTTCGGGCAAGTCAATACCTTCCATTGCATTAGGCGTAGCAATAACAGCCTTGCCCATCGACATAGCTTCCAGTACTTTATTCTGAATTCCCCTGGCGATGCGTAAAGGTGCCACAGCAAGCTGAGCATATTGTATATAAGGTCGAACATCCTCCACTCTGCCTGTTACGGTCACCCCCTCTATAGCCTCCAGTTCTTTTACCGTTTCAGTTGGTCTGGAACCAACAATATAAAACCGGTAATTCTTATCTCTTTGATACAGTTTGGGAAAGATTGACTGAGCAAACCATATTACTGCATCACAGTTGGCCCAATAGTCCATGGCACCGGTAAATACTAATACTTTTTGAGAATCACTGTATGGTGAAAGTCGCTCCTGGCTGGGACAAAAATATTCCGTATCTACACCATTAGAAAGTCCAAAAACTTTTTCAGACACTGCTGGATATAACTTTTTAAACAGTTCTGCTTCCTGCCTGGATACAAATAGTGATGCATTAAATTGCTTTGCGATATATTTTTCATATTTAAAAAGCTGTTTAGCCTCTCTGGCATACACCCAGCTCATAATACCTTTATGGGTTTTACAATATTGTTTCCATTTGTCTGAATCAATATCAACAAAATCCATAATCTTTAATATGTCGTTCGGGAGATGATCAACAAATTGTGCCATGGGTGAGGAAAAGAGCAGTACTTTTTTTATCTGCTGTTGTGTTATGACCTCATTAACCCATTGCTGCATGGTTGTTGATTGGTAATATGGAATTGACAGAGCTTTATTGCTGAGTAATCCAGCCAGACTTTTTATTTTAGCCTGCCTGGGATTAAGTGTTTCAAGGTAACTTTTAATACAATATTCAGATACCTGCTCCCGATACTGCTCATCCTGTGGATCATCAATAAATGCCGCCAAATAGATCTGGTAGTACTGCGCCAGAAACTGTAATAAATGATATGAACGGATCTTATCCCCTTTATTGGGAGGAAAAGGGATACGATGAACCAGAAAAAGTAAAGGTTCTTTTTCTGAAGCCATTAACCCAGGTCCTTAGCCAGTAATGGCCCCAGAAACTGGCTGATCTTTAAGGGCAGTTTTTGCCAGAGTTTAATAAACATCTGGTATTTCGGGTTCAACGGATTAATCTCGGAAATTTCTTTCGCCTTTACCAAATAGTACTCATAGTACAACGGTTTAGGCTCAAAACCCCAGTTCTTTTTAAAACTGTATGAACCGGTGCCTTCTTTACTGCGCCCATAGTCAAAGGACTTTATGCCTTTTTTAATACTATGCTGCATTAATGACCAGTACATAAAGTCATTGCCTTTTAGGTTACGGGCCAGCCAGGTACCGCCGCCATAGTAAGGTAAAACGGTATCTTTATAATAAAAACTCAACACACTGGCCACTAACTGCTGATCTTTGGTTACGGTTAAAACATCAGCCTGATCTTTAAACACATCCAGTAATGATTTAAATAATTTTTTGGGGAAAACGGGCGTACCCAGATTACGCACACTTTCAGAATAAGCTTCAAAAAAGGTATCGACATCCTGGTTTACTTCATATTCCAGACCAGCCTTAATACCTTTGCGAACCATGGCCCGTTGTTTTCTGGGGATGGCTTTCAGATTATCATCATCATTGTCAGCCAAATCTTTTTTGAAATAGACATAGAGTTCTTTATAGGGCCAGTCGGGATTATCACGCTTTATATTTCGCAGTTCCAGGTGATCCACTTTTAGTTTTTCTGCCAGCTCACAGGCTGCCTGACGCAGCGCATGTTTAACTTCGTCATTGTCTGCGAGAATACCACCATACACGGCAAAGGGGGTGGAAACAAGGGTATTGCCGAAGAGCAGGCTTTTTATATGGCCCAGCGGTAAAACACCGGCAACTTTGTCATTGTCTAAGGCATAAAGGTAATAGTTTTTATGGCGAAAGGTTTTTTCCAGAGCTTTTTTCCAGCCAAACAGGTGGAAGAAGGTGGCATCAGGGTGTTGATTGACATAGGTATCCCATGCCTGTTCATCGGTGTTTTGTGCCTGTTTTATGCTTATATTACTCAAGTTGTATTCCTGAGAGTTAGATTAAGAATTATAAAACCTGAATTATAACTTTTTAGGCATTTAGGGAGTGTAGGATATTTTTTATTTTAGGAATATATTATCCATCCGATCCCATTTAAAATCATCCAGCAGTTTTTTGAGTCTGCTCTCTGTTTTGCCCAGGTTCAGATAATGCCGAAAACGGGATTTAAAGCTGGCCGATTCCTGCCGGGGTTGCTGTGGATCAATTTCCCAGGGATGAAAATAAAAGATGGAGGGCTGTTTATCCTGTTTATTACCGCGCTGTATAATCCAGCGAGTCAGTGCATAAGGGTACAGGCGAAAAAAACCACCTCCCCCTGCAGGAAAGTTTCTGCCGCTGACAGGCGTTGTGGTAATAGGAATTTCCAGCAGGCCGTTTTTACATTGATAAGCAAATCTTGGGGCATCCGGGATACCATAGAGATCATGTTTTACCGGATAGACACTGGAACTGTATTGATGCCCGGTTTCTTTTAATTCATCATGGACCCACAGGTTGGATTTATTGATAGAATAACTGGGTGCTCTATAGCCTTTTATTTGTGTTCCGGAAATATTTTCCAGTATTTTTCTGGCTTTTATAATATCGGCTCTAAATTCAGTCCGGGTCTGTTCTGTGGCTTTTTTATGAGCATAACCATGACTGGCCAGTTCATGGCCTTCATTAACAATACGCTTTACAATGTCCGGGTATCGCTCGGCTACCCAGCCAAGGACAAAAAAAGTTGCTTTAATATTTTTCTCGGCAAAAATATCCAGGATTTTATTGGTGTTATTTTGAACCCGATGTGGCAAGGAGTCCCAGTCATTAGTATCTATAATTTTGTCAAAGGCGGCGACCTGGAAGTAATCTTCTACATCGACGGACATAGCATTAGTGATTATGTCGGGAGAGGTCATTATTACTGTTTTAACCAGGCCACAAGATCTGTTACTATTCTGTCGGCTGCGTGGCCGTCCCATAGTTCGGGTTGTTGGCCGGCTTTACCGCCGGTTTTTATTACTTCTTCAAAGGTTGAATATATAAGCCTGGGATCGGTACCAACAATAGTATTGGTTCCCTGTTCTACGGTAATGGGACGTTCGGTATTTTCACGCAGGGTTATACAGGGTACGCCCAGGGCTGTGGTTTCTTCCTGAATACCGCCTGAATCGGTCATAACTACTTTGGCATTTTTCATTAAGCCCACTAACTGCATATAGCCTAACGGCGGCAAGGTATGTATATTTTCATCCTGAATATAGTGCTCAAGGCCAAATTCTTTGATTTTATTTTGAGTTCTTGGATGTACTGGAAATACTACGGGAATTGTATGGCTGGTTTTCTGTATGGTTTTAAGCAGAGTTTCCAGTACAGGTTTGTTATCGACATTAGACGGGCGATGCATGGTGACTAAAGAATACTGATTAGCCTGTAAATTAGCGTCAATATTATATTCCTTTAAGGTTTTCTGAAACGGAGTGGCTTTTTCAGCATTTTTTTTCAGGGTATCGATCATAACGTTACCAGCAAAGCAGATCCGTTCACCTGGAATACCTTCTTTTGCCAGGTTCTGTTCGGCCAGTTTTTCTGTAGTATATAAACGATCGGATATCTGATCCGTTAAGACCCGATTTATTTCTTCTGGCATTTTGCGATCATAACTGCGCAGACCGGCTTCAATATGTATAACCGGAATATCTTTTTTAACAGCAACCAGAGCACAGGATATAGTGGAATTGACATCCCCGACAACAATGATGGCATCGGGTTGTTCTTTATCCAGAACCGGTTCAAAGCGCAACATAATTTCTGCTGTTTGTACTGCATGACTGCCTGAACCTACGCCTAAATCAATATCCGGTTCAGGAATACCTAACTGCTCGAAAAACCGGGTCTTCATATTGGCATCGTAATGCTGACCGGTGTGCAAAAGCAGAACATTCTGTTCCGGGTAAAGGCGTTTAAACGCATCCATAACCGGAGCAATTTTCATAAAATTTGGTCTTGCACCAACGACACAGATAATTTTCAGATAGGATTTTTGCATATTTCTGTACAGGCCTGCTAATATTAGATTTTTTTATCAAGTGAATTTTTGAATGCAGCTATTTCCTGTTCTACACGATTTTCAAAATCCTTGATGGTTTCTTCTATATCAACAAAGTCAGTTTCTATTGTATTATGAACCGGTGCTTTTTGCTGAACAGATTCAGGTTTGGAAACCGGCTTAACAGTTTCCTTTTCTTCAGAAATATGAGCGGTTCGTTCCTGCATAGTCTGAATATTTTCTTTTTGTGCATTATTTAAATATTCAGAAACTTCTTCATATTTCTTAACTCTTATCGGACTGGTGATTTCTTCGGATAATTCATCTGCAACAATTTTTATATGCTCTGGTTTAAAAAATGTTAATTCTTCAAGATAACCAAATAAAAGAATCCGATCACAAAACACATTAATTCGACGAGGAACACCTTCTGTTAAATCATGAATAAGATCCAGTGCCTGCTCATCAAACAATTCACCACCTATCCAGCCTGCTTCTTT
>JALTKC010000507.1:2110-2700 GCA_027076245.1 Gammaproteobacteria bacterium | reverse complement strand
AGCCTGACGAGTCACATATTGATGCGAAGTACCGTGAAAACCATAGCGGCGGATATGGTATTTTTTATACAGCTCATAAGGCAGGCCGTAGGTATAGGCATAATCAGGCAGACTGGCATGAAAAGCTGTATCAAAGACAGCCACCTGCGGTACCTCCGGTGCAGACTGCCGGGCCATTTTTATGCCCAGTAGATTGGCCGGATTATGTAAGGGGGCTAATGGAATTAACTGTTCTATGGCCTCAATCGTTTGAGTATCAATTAAAGTCGGCCGTTTAAAACCTTCACCCCCATGCACCACTCGATGACCAATGGCATCCAGATCCGCAAGACTTCTAATATGCCCCTGAGCAGATAACTGTTCCGCCATAGCCATAATAGCCTGCTGATGATCACTGACCTGCTCAATCAGGTCAGAATACAATACCCTGTGGCTATCCATATCAAATAACTGAAACTTCAGGGAAGAACTGCCGGAATTAAGCACCAGGATTTTCACAAATATTGTCTCACTGCAGGGACATTCCGTCCAATAAAAAATCAGCTAAAACTCTACTTGAAATAACCAGGATTAGCAATCGCTTAACTTGG
>JALTKC010000507.1:0-2100 GCA_027076245.1 Gammaproteobacteria bacterium | reverse complement strand
ATAGTATCCAGCCGGAAATTGCCTTCCTGGCAATTTCCGGAACGCAAAAGAAAAAGTGTGATTTTTCTTTTGCTCCATTTTTAAAGACGTAAGTCTTTAAAAATAAGCGGCACATCCCTGTGCCGCCAGTGAGCATCAATAAATAGATGCACACTGGATAGAGCACCCCTTTGATTTTATAAGCATTTTAAGTAACAATAAGTTATGACCAATGAAGATATCCGCTGGCAGCAGCGATTTACCAATTATTGCAAAGCCTTTAGCCAGATAAAACAGGCAGTCGATCTGGCCAGGCAAAGAAAACTGTCTGAACTGGAACGTCAGGGGCTTATTCAGGCCTTTGAATACACTCATGAACTGGCCTGGAAAACCATGAAGGATTTTCTGGAATCCAGGGGAAATACCTCTATTTATGGTTCCAGAGACGCGACCAGAGAAGCTTTTAAACTGGGCCTGATCCTGGATGGAGAAGTATGGATGGATATGATTAAAAATCGAAATCGCAGTTCCCATACCTATAATGAAGCCACGGCAGAGGAAATTGCCAATGCAATTATAGAGGAATATCTACAGGCATTTGAGACATTTCAGCAAACTTTTGAAACATTAAAAAATGCCTGAACAGGAGCTCAAATTCGGCCTGGATAAAAAAACAATAGCGAAAATACACCAGGTCTTTGACAAATATCCGCAGATAGAAGATGTTATTATTTTTGGCTCCAGAGCCAAAGGTAATTACAAAACCGGATCAGATCTGGATCTGGCCTTAAAAGGCTCTGCTTTAAACCTGAAAGTTATTAACCAGATAAATAACGAACTGGATGACTTATTGTTACCTTATACTTTTGATTTAATCGCTCTGTCCAGTATCAGCAATACGGAATTGCTGGAACATATTAAAAGAGTTGGAAAAACCTTTTAAAAATATACCATTATTAACATAAATCTACTGTAACTCACTCATTATCCATTCCCTCTCCCTTCGGGAGAGGGTCAGGGTGAGGGGTAAAACTTTAAAAAACAAATATGCGCCTGTCACTCCATGAAGCAGAAATTATTATAAAAACAGCCTGCCAGGTCTTTGGTCAGGCTACGACCGTCTGGTTGTTTGGCAGCCGAACCGACGATGGTCTAAAAGGCGGGGATATTGATTTATTTATACAAACACCTGAGCAGACATCAGATAGCCATGAGCGGTCAATAAACAGCCGTGAACTTTTAGAGAAAAAACTCCATTTTTTATCCCTCCTGGAACAGGAGCTGGGTGAGCAAAAAATAGATGTTGTTTTTGATCAGGACGATTCCAGGTTAATAGAACAGGAAGCAAAAACCAAAGGCATAAAATTGGACATCAACGAAATAAAACTGACTAAATTTATCCATGAGTGTGAGCAGCATATTAAACGGATAAATGAGGCCTGGAGCGATATGGAAGCTTTTATACCCTTAACCAGTGAACGGTATCAGAAACTCAGGAAAGATGAAGTTCAGGCTCTGGATCAATACCTGTTCCGCTTTGCTAAACTGCAGGATACCATGGGGGATAAACTGTTTCCTCTGATCATTCAAACGTTTGAAGGTGCACATAAGCCCATCCCGTTTTTAGATATACTCAACAAGCTGGAAAAATTCGGCTGTATTAATAGCGCAAAAGAATGGATATATTTGAGAAAACTCAGAAATGAAGTCGCTCATCAATACGACGATGAGCCAGAAGCCATGGCGCAGGCCATTAACGCGCTGGCAATGCAAAAAAAAGTGATAGAAGAAGTATTCAGGCAATTAAAACAATGTCTGGATACTTTAAAATAATTGCCCCATCAGCCTGGAAGTGCGGGCATCCCTGCCCGCACAGGCAAGCCGTTGAAACTGTATATGCTTATAAATAATTTCCAACCGGGAAATTTTTATTCCTTATTTACCAACCCCTGAGCCTGAATTGCCGTAATGGCTACGGTATTAATAATATCCGGCACCAGGCAGCCACGGCTTAAATCATTGACCGGTTTTTTCAGCCCCTGTAAAACCGGCCCGATGGCGATAGCGCCGGAAGAACGTTGGACCGCCTTATAAGTATTATTACCGGTATTCAAATCCGGG
>JALTKC010000506.1 GCA_027076245.1 Gammaproteobacteria bacterium | reverse complement strand
TTTGTACGCTGCGGGCCTGATCTGGTTAAGGAACTTATTGATAAAGGTTTTGATGTTTTCCTCGATTTAAAGTTTCATGATATTCCTAATACCGTTGCTGCGGCCTGTCAGGCTGCCGCTGAGCTTGGAGTATGGATGGTTAATGTTCATGCTTCCGGAGGACGGAAGATGATGCAGGCAGCTCGTGAAGCCATAACAGCTTCATCCCATCAACCACTTCTTATCGGCGTAACAGTTCTGACCAGTTTATCCAGAGAAGATATTGCAGAAACGGGTCTGGACATTGAGCCACAGCAGCAGGTCTTACGCCTGGCAAAACTGGCTAAAGACTCCGGACTGGATGGTGTGGTCTGTTCGCCTCTGGAAGCCGCTTTATTAAAACAGCAGGTGGCGCAGGATTTCTGTCTGGTGACTCCGGGCGTCAGACCGGCTGGTTCGGATATTGGCGATCAACAACGCATAATGACGCCAGCGAAAGCTCTGCAGGCAGGCTCTGATTATCTTGTGATCGGTCGTCCCATTACTGCAAGCAGTGACCCATTGAAATCTCTGCAGGCAATTATTGCTGAGTGTGGAGCATAGTCATCAGGATTATAAAAGGTTAACTGAACAGACCTTATTTCGACCGGATTCTTTTGCCTGATAAAGAGCTTCATCAGCTTTATCAATAAGCTGGTTGATGTCAGTATTTTTTGTCACTTTTACCGTTAAGGTACCGATACTGATAGTAATATTCAGATTTGAAAAATCATGGTTTTCAACTTTGGTTCTGAATTTTTCTGCAATATTAATCGTCTGTTCGTAGTTGGTGTCATAGAGGATAACAATAAATTCCTCGCCGCCGTAACGGGCACTGAAATCCTCACCCCTGAAACTTTCTGTGATCAATTTACCCATTTCTTCCAGTACATTATCTCCAACAATATGCCCGTGGGTATCATTGATCTGTTTAAAATGGTCAATATCAAAAAACAGTATACCGACCGGTTTTTGGTGACGAATGGCGGCACTGCTGAATTTAGGTAGAAAATCACTTAGAGCATGCCGGTTATGCAAGCCGGTAAGCGTATCTTTCATGGCCTGCTGAAACAGTTGTTCCTGCTGCAGTTCAACCTGATCAAACAGGTGTTTGGTGGTGATCAGGTTTTTTACCCGAACCAGCAGTTCTTCCTTAACATAGGGTTTCACAATATAGTCATTGGCACCGGAGCGAAGCAGCTCAACCCGTCTGGAAGTGTCATCAAAACCGGAAATAGCCAGTATAGGCATCTTATAGTTTTCTGGGGTTATTTTTCGAATGGCTCTTACAAATTCAAGGCCATCGAGTTTGCCTTCCACTACCACATCGGTAATAACCATGTCATAGTGTTTGTATTTGCTTTTATAAACTTCGTAGGCCTCATCAGCACTAAAATAATGATCAAAAATAATGCTGGTTTCTTTTAAATCTTTCATGGTCAGCAAGGCTGCTGTTTTACTGTCTTCAACATACAGAATTCGGGCGCTGATATTGCAAACTCTGCGATTGAGAATAGCCTGAATTTTTTCAGCAACCTCTTCATAGCTTATACGGCTACAAATTTCTGTAACACCCGCGTTATAGGCTAACTGGGTAGATATATCCTTGGAGGCCATTAAAATAATGGGTATCTCTTTATAACGAGCAATAGAACGTATTTCCCGGCTCAAATCAATGCCTGTTTTGCCATTATTAAGTTGATAACCACTACAGACCATATCTATATCTTCATGATCGAGTTTATCTATGGCTTCAGAATATGTATCGGCCAGGGAAACAATAATACCTTCGCCGGTAAAAATGCGGGACAATACGGTTTGTTGCAGACGTGAACGCTCAATAATAAGAACCTTCATATTTATGACATCCTGGTTATTATAATTATTTTTATTTTTGGCAGTATAAAAGCCGTATTAAATGGCTTGCTTACCGGCAGGCAGGTAAACCTTGAGTTTCTGACCCGGCTGCAGATACTTTTTATTATAAAGATCGTTCCAGACTTTTAGCTCATTAATAGAGACATTAAAACGTCTGGATATAACATATAATGAATCGCCTGACTGAACACTATAGCTGATGCTGTTTTTACCGGCTGTGGACTGATTGAGTTGAATTGGTGCATCAATAATCAGCTTCTGTCCTATGGACAGGGTATCTCCGACAGATAAGCCATTAAGTGAGGCCAGTTTCTTATGGGATATTTTAAACTGACGGGCAATTTTCCAGAAAGAATCGCCTTTTTTCACTCGGTAATAAAACTGGTTGCTCTTTAATGGTTTAGAATCACTTTTATCAGCCAGAGCCTTATCAGGGATTATGTGTGTCTTGTCATTAGCTGCAATGGGAACCATTAAATATTTACCAGCACGAATACGGGTAGATTTAAGTTTATTGGCAGTTTTTAAAGCCCGAGTGGATATTTTATATTTATGGGCAATGACACTGAGGCTTTCACCGGAGCGGATTTTATGGCGATACCATTGTACCCGATCCTTTTCATCCATTTTAGCCAGGGCTGTTTTAAAATTTTCGGTTTTGTCGGCAGGTAGCAGGAGGTGATGAGGGCCCTCGGGATCGGTGGCCCATTGTTTAAAAGCTGGATTATATTTTTTTATATCGGCAAGACTTATTCCGGCCATTCTGGCTGCAACAGAGAGATCAATTTGAGCCTGCGTATCAACTAATACCAGATGG
>JALTKC010000505.1 GCA_027076245.1 Gammaproteobacteria bacterium | reverse complement strand
GTCCATAATAGGAACCCAGGCCAATAACCAGAGTGTTAATTGTCCTGTCATCAGGCATGAATTTTAAGTTTGAGAAAGTGCGTAGCACAGGAAATACAAGGGTCATAATTTCTTATTACCTGCTCACCCAGCTGCCGTACCCTGTCTTCTGTATAAGCTCCAGCTTTTTTCTGCAAGTAGTTCTGTAAAGTGATCTGTAAATCCGCTTCTATACATGCCTGGTTCTGACTGGTGGGCGGGATAATATTGGCTTTTACAATATTGCCTGCTTTATCCAGTTGATAATAATGCCAGAGCAGGCCGCGAGGGGCTTCTGTTGCACCGCTGCATTCCCCGGCCTGTAAAGTCACAGGATGCCATGGCTGTGCTGGCTGTTGATAATTTTGCAGCAGCTCTATGGCTGTAATAATACAGTGATGTATTTCCAGAGCACGGGCAATAATACTATTAAACATATTATTATCGGGAAACTGCACTGGCAGGCTTTCCAGCATAGTGAGTGTTTGTGCCTGTAACTGAGCCGCATTATTATTCAGACGTGCCAGCGGCCCCACCAGATAAGGCTGGCCCTGAAGATGGGAGTGAAATGCCGTGGACTGGGGTGCCTGAAATTCTGAAAAATACTGCGGGTATTCTTCAGTGCTGATATTCAGACCCTGATCCGAAATAATATTACCCTGATAAACCGCATAGCCAATCTTATTATGCAGGGACACACTGGTAAAATCCTGTTGTGACTGCGGTAATTCCAGGGTAGCCAGCCATTGCACCAGTGCTTCGGCCTCGGTTTTTAAGGCCTGCAGACTTTCCAGCAAAGCATCAACCTGAGAATTTTCCAGTGCTTTATAAAAACCGCCTACTCTTACCCCGACAGGATGCACCGAACGGGCACCCAGCAGGCTGATAATATCATTGCCCAGTGCCTGTAGTCTTACGCCACGCTGGACTATATCCGGGTATTTTTTTGCCATTTCTATAGCACTTTCAAAGCCGAATAAATCCGGCGCTGCCAGTAAATGAATATGCAGGGCATGACTCTGTATCCATTCACCGCAATATAATACCCGACGCATGTTGTTAAGCCAGAGCGCCAGCTCCTCCGGCATATCCGGCACCAGCAGAGATTCCAGTGCCTGCACCGCAGTCATCTGATAGGCGACCGGGCAGATACCGCAGATCCGGGCGACTATATCCGGGACCTCTGAATAATGACGGCCCTGTAAAAATTTTTCAAAATAGCGCGGCGGCTCAAATATACGCAGCTTTAGATCTTCAATTTGCCCATCTCTGATAGCAAATTCCAGTGCCCCCTCACCTTCTACACGAGCCAGCACCGGTAAACGCACAGGAACAGTTTTACTGGCCATTGGATGCCTCCTGTGTCTCTGACATATTTTCTGCCGCCTGGCGTAAAGCCTCTTCATGGCTGTGAAACAATAATAGTTTTTGAGCAATAGCTTTACTGACCAGCCCTAGCCCTTCAAAACGTCTTGCCAGAGCAGCGGACTCCGCATTATCAGCCAGACCGTAACAGCCGTAACAGGCCCGCCCGACTGAGGGACAGAGTGCACCACAACCTGCTGCTGTAATGGGACCAAGACAGGCTGTTTGCCGGTTTTCCAGTTCTGCGGACGTGCCAGTTGCCGGAGTTGTACCAGTTATCGGAGCAGTTACCAGGGTACAGACACGCTGCTGTCGCTTACACTCCAGGCAGAGTTTATCTTTGCTTTGTAGGGGGCTGGCACTCTGTAATAATGACGTGACCACCTGTTTAATCTGCTCAGTACTCACCGGACAGCCCCAGACTTCAAAATCCACTTTAATATAATCTTTGACCGGGTGGGTATTGTTCAGACTTTGAATGTATTGCGGCTGAGGATACAGCTCATTTAACCATTGCTCACCGTCAGCCAGATTTCTTAGCGCCTGTAAGCCGCCGCTGCCGGCACAGGCACCCATGGTGATCACCTGCTTACTCCGTTTTCTGATAGCGTGAATACGCTCTATGTCTTCCTCTGTGGAAACACTGCCTTCCACAAAGGCGATATCGACTTGGGCATCCGGTGCCACCATGCCGGCTTCCACAAAGTGTACAATCTCAACATGGTTGGCCAACTCCAGTAAGTCCGGCCCCATATTTAAAAAAGCCAGCTGACAGCCGTCACAGGAGGCAAATTTATGTACGGCGATTCGTGGTTTGCCCATCATTAAAAACCCTCCCGAAAAAACCAGTCCTTAACCACCGGGTAATTAAAAACCGGCCCGTCCTTACAGACAAATTTAGAACCGTGCTGACAATGCCCGCAATGACCAATGGCACACTGCATATTTCTCTCCATGGTCAGCCAGATCTGTGCTTCAGTCAGGCCGCGCTGCAATAATTCCCTGACCGTAGCCGACATCATAATCTCCGGGCCGCAGAGCATGGCAATACTGTTTCTGGGATTAAAACACACCTCATCAAACAGATCCGTCACATAACCCGATGACCAGTTCCAGGCCGGTGTGGTCTGATTGGCTGCCAGAGCGACCTGAGTATTATCCAGTGCCGCCCATTGTTCATACTGATCTTTCCAGATCAGATCATTGCTGTGCTTAACCCCCTGCATAATCACAAGCCGCCCAAAATCACTGCGGCGTTTAACAATATAGTTAATCACTGAGACTACTGGTGCACAACCCAACCCCCCGGTAATGATCAGTACATCCTGCTGTTTGATCTGAG
>JALTKC010000504.1 GCA_027076245.1 Gammaproteobacteria bacterium | reverse complement strand
CTTTTTTTATAAATAAGTTTCATTTTCCCTGTTTTTTTTTAAATTTGGGCTATAGTTCACAACAGTGGCTAATAAAAGCTCAATAAGTATGTAATAAAAAGTGGAAGTTATAATGAGACTGGAAAACTCTTCAACAATATCATCTGAACGTTCAGCTAAATCGGGTGAACAGTCGGGAGAAAAACGTCTGTACAAGCGTTTTATGGGAATAATGCCGGCATTCCGGCACCGACTCAGTGGTGAAACCCATCTTTCCTGTGATAAGGACGGCTCCCTGGCGCCTGTTCATCGTCTTGATACCCTGCCTGAGCGCTGGCTCAGTTTTAACGGTGATAAAACTGAGTTTAAATTAAAGAAACATATTGAAAAAGGCTATGTTGTTATGGGGCATTTTATGAACCAGAATGAAGCCGCCCACCTTTTACCTCATTAGACTTGCACTATTGATTTTTTCTGTTTAAATACCATATTCTAATACGTCTTTAAAAATAAACAGGAGAGTAAAATGTACGGTATTCATATCACCGTTGACTGCGGTATGGACGAAGCTGAGCAGAAAGCCCGTGAAGCCTTAAAAGCAGAAGGTTTTGGTGTTCTTACAGAAATTGATGTTAAGAAAACCCTGAAAGAAAAAATTGATGTGGATCGTAAGCCCTATAAAATACTGGGTGCCTGCAATCCCAAACTGGCCAATGAAGCACTTAATAATGAACCTGATCTGGGGCTGTTATTACCCTGTAATGTGGTTATCCGTGAAGAAGATGACGGCAGTACTACAGTAGCGATTGTGGATCCTGAATCCATGTTTACTGTAGTAGGTAAACCAGAAATGGAAGCTCTGGCCAAAGATGTCCGGGTACGTTTTGAACGTATTATGGATGCCATTAAAAACGCCTGATTCTTCTCTAGTTCCCATGCGCCCGTGTGGGAACACCTGCCTGCCCATAAAGTTTTGCCCCTGATGATAATTTATTTTATTATGTGTTTTAAATGACACAGCGAATCGAACAAATCAAACAATGGCTTAGCCAACAATATCAGGCTGATATTGATCGCTTTGAGCCAGCTTCCAGTGATGCCAGTTTCCGGCGTTATTTTAGGGTCAGCTTTCACAATTCAGTTTTTGAACAGGCTCCACAGCAATCACTTATAGTCATGGATGCTCCGCCAGACAAGGAAGCGTTGACGCCCTTTATTGATATTGACCGTCAGATTGAACGGGTAGGTGTCAATGTACCCCATATTTATGCCATCAACCGTGATGCCGGCTTTATTCTGATGTCGGATCTGGGCCATACGCCCTATCTGAAGATGCTCAGTGGCCATGATGGAAGTGATCGGGCTGAACGGCTGTATTCAGATGCCATGAGTGCCCTGCTGGTAATGCAGCGTGGTATTCAGCGTGATAGCTTTGTCGCTATGGATACTCAATTACAGGATTACAGCAGTACTCTGCTCAGACAGGAGATGCAGTTGCTGCCGGACTGGTATGCCAAAGTACATTGTCAGCAGGCACTGAGTACAGAAGATGAGGCGGTTCTGGAACAGGCCATGAACCGTCTTATCGATTCTGCCCTGGAACAGCCGCAGGTATTTGTACATCGGGATTACCATTCCCGTAACCTGATGTATGTTCAGGAACACAATCCCGGTGTCATTGATTTTCAGGATGCTCTGCTGGGGCCGATTACCTATGACCTGGTGTCTCTCTTAAGAGACAGTTATATCGCCTGGCCGGAAGAACGGGTGTATGACTGGGTAGAACAGTACCGGGAAATGCTGCTGCGGGAGAATCTGCTAACAGACAATGACCGGTCACAGTTTATCCGCTGGTTTGACTGGATGGGCATACAGCGGCAGTTAAAAGTAGTGGGCATCTTCAGCCGTTTAAACTACCGTGACGGTAAAGACAACTATCTAAATGATATTCCTCAAACACTGGAATATCTCTTTAATGTGGCCTCCCGATACCCGGAATTTGATGATTTGCTGAAACTTATTAAACGCTGGGGGCAGGCACTGGATCTGCCTGAGTCAATCAGCGCCCATATCCCTATATGAAAGCCATGATCCTGGCCGCCGGTCGTGGTGAGCGTATGCGTCCGCTGACCGATACTTTGCCCAAACCGCTGCTGCAGGTTGGGGATAAAGCTCTGATTGAATACCATATTGAAGCCCTGCATAAGGCCGGCATTAAGGAGCTGGTGATTAATCACGCCTGGCTGGGTAATAAAATTGAACGTTACCTGGGTAACGGCCGCCGTTTTGGTGTGCAGATCCGCTACAGCCGTGAAGCTGAGGCACTGGAAACCGCCGGCGGTATCAGACAGGCTCTGCCATTGTTGGGTAATACACCCTTTATTGTGGTCAATGGCGATGTATTTACGGATTATGACTATACTCAACTGACAGAGCTTAATTTCAACTGCATGGCACATCTGGTGCTGGTTAATAACCCTGAACATAATCCGCAGGGTGACTTTTATCTTCAGGATAAGCAGGTGTATGATAAAGCCAATAAGCCTGAGCAGGTAAAACGCTTTACCTTCAGTGGTATTGGTCTGTATCAGCCGGAATTTTTTGCCGCGCTTAAACCGGGTAAACAGGCACTGGCACCTTTGCTGAGGGAGGCCATGGCACAGCAACAGGTCAGTGGTGAGTTTTATCCGGGCTTATGGCTGGATATTGGTACACCGCAAAGACTGGAGGCTTTAAATCAAAGTCTTA
>JALTKC010000503.1 GCA_027076245.1 Gammaproteobacteria bacterium | reverse complement strand
GAGAAGCACTGGAGTTTTACCAGTTTGCTAAGGATTATAACTATCGGCTCAGGGAGCAGCAGTGGGACTGGCTGCCTGCTGACGGCAGTCCGTTTGAGGCTTACTATAACCTGCCTTTACCTGCTCTGGGAGGACAGATACAGCTAAAAAATGCCGCTAATGTGCTGTTTATTCTTCAATTGCTTCGTTCACAATGGCCGGTTAGTCAGGCTGAAATAAAGCGGGGCTTATTGACGGCGACGCTTGCCGGTCGTTTTCAGATCCTTAAAACTGAACCGTTGGTCGTTGCGGATGTCGCACATAACGTGCAGGCGGCCAGGGTTCTTAGAAAGACACTACAGGAACTGTCGTTACCCGGTAAATGGCATATTATTGTGGGGATGCTTAAAGATAAGGATATTACCAGCGTACTGCTTGAGCTAAAAACAGTGGCTGAGAGTTGGAGCATTATTGAACTGGACACGCCGCGAGCTATGCCTGCTGAAGCCATTAGAACACTGGTAAAGGAACAACTGGGGCAGGATTCGGAAACACATTGTTTTACAGACTTTAAGCAGGCATATCAGTACTATAATGAGTATAATAATAAGCTGAAAAGCAGCGGGGGAGATCAAAACAATCTGCTTGTTTTTGGTTCTTTTTTTACTGTTTCTGAGGCTTTACAGTTTTTTGGTGAATAATATGGTTAAAGTTGACTATTTTGCAAAACCGGATTCAGGGGCTCTATGATCAAAGAACAGACAGACGTTAATATAAAGCAACGCCTGATTGGTGCTGTGGTACTGGTTTCACTGGGTATTATTATTATTCCCTTATTGCTCAATAGTGGTAGTGATTCGAAACAGGCTATATATGGCAGTAATATCCCACCTCTGCCTGCTACTCTCAGTAAAAAACTGCCTGAAATTGCGCCTATTAAAAATGTACCGCCGCCAGAAGCGGTTGAATCCATACCGGTTGAACGTGTACACACGACTAAAAAGCCGGTTAAGGAAATATCCAGAGATAACCTTAAAGCCGTTACCCGTAAAATTACTATCAGCAAGGCTGTAGAACCGGCTAAGGCGGTGCCTGCAGAAAAGTTTAAAGCAGCCGATAAACCCAGAAGCAAAACAATCAGCCAGGCTTATACCTTACAGATTGCCAGTTTCAGCAATAGTAAAAATGCCTTTACATTGCGTGATAAATTAAGAAAAAAAGCGTTTAAAGCCTATATTGAATCGGTTAAAACCTCAAAGGGTAAAATCTATCGCCTGCGGGTCGGCCCTTATCTGAAGTATGAACAGATAGTATCCATCCAGAAAAAAATAGAAAAACAGTTCCAGTTAAAGAAAACCATTATTGTTAACTATAAAACCTGAGTATGGTAATATAGCCTGCTTATAAAATGATTGAGAATAATAAGTGTCACTCATCTGGCCTGATTATATTATTATTGTCTTAATTGCCATCTCTACGGTAATTAGCATTGTTCGAGGGTTTGTGCGCGAGTCCATGGCGCTTGCTGGCTGGATACTGGCCATCTGGGTGAGTCTGATGTATATGCACTCTATGGCGATTTTTATCGGCCCTTATCTTAATTTACCACCGTCTATTCTGGCAATGGTGGCCTTTGCCATATTATTTATTATCACCCTGATACTGTCTGCTCTGGCAGGCAATATGATAGGTTCGCTGGTGGACAAAACCGGGCTGTCCGGCACCGATCGGGCCATTGGTATGTTATTCGGAATAACCCGGGGTATTCTCATTGTCGGGGTTCTGGTGCTTCTGGCCGGCTTTACGCTGGTGCCCCAGGATCCCTGGTGGAAGGAATCAATTCTAATTTCTCATTTTCAACAACTCGCAGAGATGATGAAGGCTTATCTGCCGTCTGATCTCGCTGCAAAAATTCATTACTAACTGGGTATAAACATTATGTGTGGCATTATCGGTATTGTTGCAAAATCCAATGTAAATCAGGATCTTTATGATGGTTTAACCGTATTACAGCATCGCGGTCAGGATGCCGCGGGTATTGTTACCTATGATCATAATCGTCTGCATTTGCGCAAGGATAACGGACTGGTTAAAGATGTGTTCAGTTCCAGTGATATGCTGCGCTTACAGGGTAAAATGGGAATAGGGCATGTGCGTTATCCGACTGCGGGCAGTTCCTCATCTGCAGAAGCCCAGCCTCTGTATGTTAATTCACCCTATGGTATTGCCCTGGCTCATAACGGTAATTTAACTAATGCCGAAACACTCAAGGAAGAAATTTATAATGAGGATTTAAGACACCTCAATACCGACTCGGACTCTGAAGTCCTGCTGAATATTTTTGCCCATGAAATTCAGACCCTGCACAAATTAAGAATTAATGAAGAAGATGTTTTCAATGCCATTAACCGAGTACATAAACGCTGTAAAGGTGCCTATGCCAGTGTGGCCATGATCAGCGGTTATGGCATTGTCGGTTTTCGGGACCCTAATGGTATCCGTCCCATTGTCTATGGCAAGCGAGAAAGCAGTGCCGGCGTAGAATACTGTATTGCTTCTGAAAGTGTTGCCCTTGATGTACTGGGTTTTGAACTCATTGATGACATTAAACCTGGCGAAGCGGTGGTTATTACGGCTAAAGGTGAAGTATTTAAACATCAGTGTTCTGACCATCCCAGGTACACACCCTGTATTTTTGAACACGTTTATTTTGCTCGCCCAGATTCTATTATGGATAATATATCCGTTTACAAGGCCCGCCTGCGTATGGGTGAAAGACTGGCTAAAAAAATTAAGAAAAAATACCCAAACCATGATATTGATGTGGTCATCCCGATCCCCGATACCAGTCGATCTTCCGCACTGGAGCTGGCCAATACTCTAGGGGTGCGCTACCGGGAAGGTTTTATGAAAAACCGTTATATTGGCAGAACCTTTATTATGCCCGGTCAGAAACAACGAAAAAGCTCAGTTAAACAAAAACTTAATGCTATGGAGCTGGAGTTTAAAAACCGTAATGTTCTGCTGGTGGATGACTCCATTGTACGGGGTACTACCTCCAGTCAGATTGTTAAAATGGCCAGGGATGCCGGTGCCAGAAAAGTGTATTTTGCTTCAGCGTCTCCGGCAGTTAAATATCCCAATGTCTATGGTATTGATATGCCTTCGGTTAAAGAGTTTGTAGCACATGGACGAACGACTGAAGAAGTTGCCAAAGAAATTGGTGTGGACTGGCTGATTTATCAGGATCTTAAAGATTTAATCCGCTCCTGCCATAAGGGTAATAAGGAAATAACAGAATTTGACTGTTCTGTTTTTGATGGCAATTATGTGACCGGTGATATTGATGAAGCTTATCTGGCAGCGGTTGATAAACGGCGTAATGATAATGCCAAACAGCAGAAATATGCCCGGGAAAATGAGATCCTGGGGATCCATAACAGTTAATCGACAGTAATCACTCTAAATGGCTTGAAGAAATTCCCTTTTTGACTATTATTAAATGGCATCAGATATTTTAATAAGAACAATAACGAGATAAATCTTGGAAAGAAGAAACCATCATCGAACGCCTGTTAGAGTCGATGCTGCCGTCTATAATAAAGATGGCCATTCATGGCCGTTTATTATAGAAAATGTAGGTTTTGATGGTTTGCTGCTTAAATGGCCTGAACAGGCACCCCTTCCTGATAAACTTCGCATTGGTGAACGCCTGAATTTAACATTCACCATAGCTCATGAAAAGACGCCTGAACACTATCAACTGGAAGTAAAGATCAATCGTATTCATGATGATTCAATAGCCGTTGAAATTTTTAACCCTGCCATTAATGCTCTGATAAATCTCAGCAGGGAGCAGTTAAAGCAGGGGCTGGATACTCAGAATACTTCACTGGATAAAAATTCCAGACAAATTGTAGAGCATATTCAGCAGATTTTCCTTAATCAACTTTGTAAGAATACAGATATTTTCTTTCCTGTGGCCAGAGATTCCCTGTTTGAGCAGGCAGAAACATCTCGCACTAATAGTACTCAGCTGCTTTTCTTTGATGCCATTTCTATTATGGATAAAATTAAATCCACGCTTAAAATTGATTTTATCAATGCCATGGAAGAGCAGTTTAAACTTTGTTGTTCAGAAGAACAAAGCACCTCTGAAAAGAGTTATGGAGAGCTGGATTTAATTGCTCAGGATGATTTTGAAAACTGGCTGGCCGTTAATGAAATTATTGTTAATACCCAGCCCCATTTTGAAGAACCCTTATCCCATATCAAAAAACGTCTGGCCTTCCTGTATGGTATTGAAGAAGAAAAAATTATAACTAACCCGTTCTCACCAGAGATTATTTTTAAAAAGTTTGCTGAAGTGGTTCACAAGTATTTTGAGAACAATAAAGTTGCTATGGAACTATACAAGCAATTTGAAAAAGTACTGAATCATCATCTTTTTAATATTTATAAAGAAATCAATGACATTCTGATTGATAATAATATTCTGCCGGTAATTGAGAAACAGAAGCTAAATATTGTCAAGATGCCTTCAGAGTCTATGGAAGCGATTAAGCAATCGGCTTATCCCTCAACGGGGGCTTATTCATCTCCGCCATCTTCTGCTCAGCCACAGGGAATTCCAACCGCATATTATCAGGCCACTCGTCCGGTCGAGCTATTAAGCCCTGAACTGGCTGAACATAAAACAGAAATAACAACCCTGAACAACAGCCTGAATCTGGTACCGACCTATCATACTCTAAAGGAATTATTAAGTTTTAAATCAGATAATGAAGCACTGGACGGTAGCAGTGAATTTTTTGCTTCAGAAGAATATCAGCAGCAATTACTGCAATTAGTGGATGATTTAACTGAAGTTCAGAAAATGCATGAACTAAAAGCGCTCAATAATGAAGATAATCAGTTTGCTGTTGACAGTGAACTGGATAAACATATCAATAAAGAAAAATACGCTCAGGAAATGATCAATGAATATCTCTATACCAGAGATATTATTACCCGTTTATTTAACTATATTGCCTCCGACGATCTATTAACAAAACCGGTAAAAAAATTACTGCTACTCATGCAGATCCCGTTATTAAAGGTTGCTCTGTTACATAAGGATGTCTTTGAATCCTGGTCCAATCCGGCACGAATTGTTATTAACCGGCTGGCGATGACGGACTTTGATGATGAAAAAAACAAGTTTTATATTAAAGCAAGAGGTTTTGTTCTTTATATTCTAAAAAACTACCAGAGGGAGTTACAGGTTTTTGAAAAAGTACATGAGGTACTTAATCAGTTACTTAAAATACAGGCTGAATATTACAATAAAAATATTAACAAGCTTATAGATAAGTGGAATGCTCAGCAGATTGTCACCAATGAACTGGCTATACGACTGGCTGATAAACCAGTACCGAAGCTTATTGCTGATTTAATCAGTTATCAGTGGATACCTGTTCTGGTAACAACCTATCTAAAAAAAGGTAGAGACTCTATACAGTGGACTCAGTATTTACAAGTTGTTGATATGCTCCTGTTAAGTATTGATGAAAATGTACATGAAGAATTTATTGATAAAGAAACCATTTTGTATATTTTAAAACAGGGGCTTGAGGAAACTCAGCAATACGATAAAAAATTATTGAAGGAAATAGAAAATTACCTGACAGGACGAAAAAGCAGTTCCTCCATTACTTTAAACCAGGACTTTATTACCAGGCTATTAATCAATGGTTATGCGCTGTCTGATAGAACCGCTATTTTAAAGTTAAGCAAGCCCGTTTCCGATGCCCTGACGCAGCATAATAAGCATATTGCAAAACGGCTTAAGGTTAATGATTACGTTATTTTTAATAAGAAAAATAACAGGGAAAAACTGCAATTTATCTGGGGCAGTGATAATCAGAATGTATTTGTTTTTGCAGGCAAATCAGGGGCTCAGCAAGGTGTATTTACATTATTCGAAGTAGTTTCTATGCTTAACGATGGACGCATGTCTCCAACCAAAGAGTTTGACATGCCGCTTATGGAGCGCAGCTTGTATGCTGTTCTGGGTGATGTCCATGATGATATGGCAAAAGATTTAAGTAGGGATAAGTTAACCGGTTTAATCAAACGAACAGAGTTTATTCGTATTTTTGATGAGGCTCTGGAAACAATTAAAGCAACGGGTCAGGGCAGGAGTCTGTGTTTTGTTAATATTGATAAATTTAATTTAATTAATGATACCTTTGGCTTTGAAGCGGGTGATCAATATCTTGCACAGATTGCAGGGCTTATTCGTCAGTCAATCGATGACGAAATATTTTTTGCTCGTTATGGTATAGATGAGTTTATTTTTCTTCTACCGGATGATAATGAACAAAACACCCATGGCTTTGCAGAAAGTTTACGTAAAATAATTCACAACTTTACTTTCAACTGGGAGCAGGATGAACTCAGTCTGGCGGCCAGTATCGGTGTGGTTATGGTGTCTGAATATAATGATGCAAAACTATTCCTGCATGCAGTATTAATGGCCTCTAAAATTGCCAAGGAAACCGGTGGTAACCGAATTCATATACTGGAATATGATGCCATAGAGCTTAATCATCGCCAGGAATTGCAGCTTTGGGCGACTCGTATTGATCAGATGGTTAAACATAATCAACTGGATATACGCTGCCACCGACTGCATCCAATTGCTGATCAAACTCTGTCCCCTCATTATGAAATGCTGTTACTGGTAAAGGACAAAGACGGTAAACACAGCCCGCCGGCAGAATTTATTGAGGCCGCAGAACTGTATAATAAAATGGTGGATGTGGATCGCTGGGTGATCAATTATGTCCTTAACTGGTATTCAGAACATCCTGAACAACTGGAACAAATGGGTGGGGTGGCTATCAATCTGTCAGGACATAGTTTAAATGATATGGATTTTCTGGGTTTTATTACAGAAGTTTTTGAGCAATACCCAGTGGCACCGGAACGGATCTGTTTTGAAATCACTGAAACTGTGGCAATAAAAAATATGAATCATGCCATTAATATTATTCATGCCATTAAGGATATCGGCTGTGAGTTTTCTCTGGATGACTTTGGTACCGGACTTTCATCTTATGCCTATTTAAAAAACCTGCCTGTGGATTATCTTAAAATTGACGGTGTGTTTATTAAAGATATTGCCAATAACCCTGAAGACCGGGCCATGGTTAAATCTATTAATGAAATTGGACATTTTCTGGGTATGAAAACAGTCGCTGAATATGTTGAAAATGATGAGATTCTGCAGGTGCTTAAAAACCTGGGTGTGGATTATGCTCAGGGCTTTGGTGTGGAAAAACCCATTTTAATCCATGATATGTTTAAGCAGGATATATCACAGCTTAGCACGGTTCACTAATTTAAGCCTCCACAGTTATTATTGAGCATTAATAATCTGGCCATTAATGTTTTTACTGTCTACTCCCATTAAGTATAAATAAGCATTCATAATATCTGACGGTTGAGCAATCGTATTAGGATTTTCTCCCGGATAGGCTTTGGAACGCATGGTGGTTGCAACTTTTCCGGGGTTAATGCAGTTAAAACGGATACTGGTATTGCTTTCCATTTCATCGGCCAGGATCTGCATCATATTATTAGTGGCGGCCTTGCTGATGGCATAGGCACCCCAATAGGCCTTACCCTTTATTCCTACATCATCAGTTGTAAATACCACGGAGGCGGCATCGGATTTTTCCAGCAAAGGCAGACACATTCTGGTCAGCATATAGGGTGCATTAAGATTAACCTGCATTACCTTTGACCAGTGATCCATATCATACTGGCTAATGGGCATCAGACTGCCTAATAATGCGGCATTATGAAGAATACCATCAAGACGTCCAAATTCTTTGTCCAGGGTCAACTGCATGTCCTGATAGTCTTTGGCACTGGCACCTTCAAGGTTCATGGGATATATGGCAGGTTGCGGATAACCCGCCTGTTCAATTTCATCATAAACATGCTCCAGCTTGTCTATGGTTTTGCCCAGTAATATAACAGTAGCACCATGCTGAGCATAAGTCTTTGCGGCTGCCTTACCAATACCGTCACCTGCACCGGTAACAAGAAGTACACGATCCTTTAATAATTGTTCTGGTGCAGAATAATCGTACATTGGTATTTTCCTTTAAGCTCTAAGATGTATGGAATAAAAGATTTTAGACATATTTTGAATGTGGGTAAAGTATTTTACCGTTTATGCTGCTTAATAATATGACGTGCTGTCTGTATCCCACTAATAACAGCCCCTTCCAGTGTTGCAGGATAGGTTGTACGGGTAAAGTCTCCAGCTAGAAAAACCCTCTTATTAGAGGTGTTAAAGTCCGGACGAACAGTATTAATATTAACTGTGCAGTTAAAGGTGGCTTTTTTTTCTATAACTACCTGGTATTGCAGCCATAAAGGTAAATCCGGTTGCACCAGTTTTAATTCATTATGAATAGTGTCTACAAGTTGTTCTTCAGGAAGCTGCAAGTGTCTGCCCGAACTGCTGATCACTACTGCAATCAGACCGGGTTGCTTATTGATGCGATGATCAATAGCCCATTGACTTAAGGTTCCAAAAAAACCGGTCATGACCTGCTCAAATTTAATGTGCTCAGGATACTGAAGATAAACTGTACAGATAGGCTGATAGGTCAATTTCAGTTTGCTGTGTTCCGGTTTCAGGTTAAAAACCTGGCCTTGCAGTTTTTCAGTAATATAAGCCGGTGTAGCCAGTACCAGGGTACTGGCTGTGATTGTCTCCTTGGTGGTATGAACGATAAAGGTATTAGAAGAAGAGGTATCCGTCTGTAGCTCAATATTCCTGACCCGGTGGTTGAATAGAATTATGCCGTGATGCTGACGGATAGCATTAAGTGCCTTATTGACAAATACAGAAGATAGATCGCTTTTAAAAAATAATAAATCAGAATTCTGACGGCTGTGGTTAAAGCTTTTTTCCAGAACCGTAAGGAAAACCTGGGCAGAGGCTTCTTTTATAGGGGTATTCATGGTGGCCAGGCATAAGGGTTCCCATAAGGCTTCAATGAGTCGTTGAGATTGAGAATAATGATTCAGGAGTTCAGCCACTGAACAGTCTTTCGTTAGGGTAAACTGTTTTAAGCGGATACGTACTAACATTAAAACCAGTTTTAGACGGTCTGTTAAGCTAATATTTTTAAATGTCAGCATGGCGATAATTAAATGCCAGGGTGCAGGCAGTGCAGGTGCTGTAAGACGGATAACTGGAGAGCGGGGGGAGTTTAAAACCAGGTTTAAGGACTGTCGGTATAAAACATCCTGTTCTTTAATATCCAGTTGTTTAAACAGCTTTAAAGTGTGGTGATAGGCACCCAGCATAATATGCTGGCCGTTATCGAGCAGGGTATGAGGAAAACTTTTTCTGTACTGAACGCTTCTGGCACGACCGCCAGCCTGAGGTGCTGCTTCAAGCAGCTGAACCGGGATGCCGGCCCGGGAAAGAGTTACGGCACAGGCCAGGCCGCTCCACCCGGCACCAATAATATGGACGGTTGAAGAGCTTATCAGACTGTCCTGGCTCATTGGTTCTGCTTTACGTTTAGACGGTATTCACGGCGGGCGGTACGCCAGGCTATCCAGAGTTTTTTCAGTTTGGCTACCTTGACTCTCTGTTCCAGAACCGGGTAGTTTTTCTGCCGGATTTTTTTTAACAGGGCGTAATAAATTTCCGCCATAATAATACCGGTACGCTGAGCATAGCGATCTTCAGGCGGCAGTGCCTTAAAGGCATCCTGATAGAACTGCTCTGCTCGTTGAGCCTGAAACTGAAACAGTTCAAGAACTTGGGTATTGCTTTTATCGGCAGCCAGATCTTTATTTGACAGTTCAAAACGATTTAGTTCATCCTGAGGAATATAAAATCGTCCACGTTGAGCATCTTCTTTAACATCACGCAAGATATTAATTAACTGTAAAGCAGTCCCCAAATTTTGGGCGTATTCTATGGTTTGCTTATTCTGGTATCCCAGAATTTCAATGGTTAATAAACCCACTACACCGGCGACCCGATAACAGTATAGAGAGAGTGCATTAAAATCAGGGTATTGACTGGTGTGCAGATCCATTTCCATGCCTGTGATCAGTTCCTGAAAATATTTTTGCTTTAATGGGTAATGCTTAATGCTGGTCTGTAAGGCCCGGGCAACGGGATGATTAGGTCGGCCATTAAATAGTACGTTAACTTCCTGACGCCACCAGTTTAGTTTACTGGCCGCCACTTGTGGATCGGAGCATTCATCCACTACATCGTCCACTTCACGGCAAAAGGCATACAGTGCAGTCATGGCCTGACGCTGCTGCGGGGTCAGGAACAGAAAACTGTAATAGAAGCTGGAACTGCTTTGCTGGGTTTTTTCCTGACAATATTCGTCTGGGGTCATAAATAGAGCTTTCTGGCCGTTATAATCCTAAATTAATCAAGAATATCTGTGAATAATTACTATCATCTCACAAAATCACTTTTTATGATCTATTATTATATCATCTAAGTTTAAATTTTATCCTAAAGAAATTAACAGGGTCCGGATA
>JALTKC010000502.1 GCA_027076245.1 Gammaproteobacteria bacterium | reverse complement strand
CAGTTTTAAATCACTCATCCGGGGATGGCTGTTCACGACTGCCTGTATTTTTTGAGGATCAGGCAGGGAAAAATTAAAATTTTCATCTTCCAGTTTATCAAACTGCCAGAGCCGGATAAGCTGGCCAATGGCCGGGTTAAACAGACCATTGCTTTGTTCTGACAGCTGACGGCTTTGCGGAATCAGGTCAGCCAGCTCCCTGGAAACCGAAATGGCCTGTAAAGAGGGCAGTTGACGATTGACCGAGGCCAGCTCTCCACCCTGCCAGGGGTGCCAGAGTCGGTGCAGTCGGTCGAATTCCTGACTGACGGCATTAATGGCAGCCTGTGCCTGTTCTGGCTGGTTGGTGATAAGGCTGATATCAATCAGGGTGCCAAAGGCAAATAACTGCTGCTGGTAAAGTTTGGTGGAAGGTGCCTGTTGGCAGGCAGCAGACAGCAGCAGAACACTGATAATCAAGACGCTTGTGCAGCAAAAAACAAGTAATTGACCGAATAATTTATCAGTATTGGGGCTGGACATTAATGAGCCAGTTTCTGTTCAATTTCGTCCATCAGCAGGGCGCTGATATTCAGATCATACAGTTTGTCCAGCTCACGTATGCAGGTCGGGCTGGTGACATTGATTTCAGTGATATAATCGCCAATAACATCCATACCGACAAACAGCAGGCCCATCTGCTGCAGGCGGGGGGCTACCTGTTCACATAGCCAGTAATCCCGTTCAGTTAAGGGGATGCCTACACCGCTGCCGCCGGCCGCCAGATTACCGCGGGTTTCCCCTTCCGGCGGGATACGGGCCAGGGCATAATCCACCGGGGTACCATTGATAATTAAAATCCGCTTGTCACCCTGGGTAATTTCCGGAATAAAACGCTGGGCCATAATATACTCATTACCGTGTTGGGTTACGGTTTCCAGAATAACATTTAAATTCAGGTCATTTTCCTTCACCCGAAAAATGGAATGGCCGCCCATGCCGCCCAGAGGTTTGATAATAATATCTTTATGCTGCAGTAAAAACTGTTTAAACTGATCCTTGTTACGACTGACCAGGGTGGGAACCGTGCATTGTGGAAACTGCAGGGTAAACAGTTTTTCATTAGCGTCCCGCAGGGAGCGCGGTTTGTTGACAATCAGGCTGCCCTGCTGCTCTGCCAGTTCCAGAATATAAGTGGCGTAAATGTATTCCATATCAAAAGGCGGATCCTTGCGCATTAAAATTACATCGAGTTCCGCCAGTTCCATGTTCTGTGCGGTGGATAAAAAGCGATACCAGTGGTCAGACTTATCCTCAAGCTGCAGTTGGCGGGTGCTGGCCCAGGCGGTATTGTTCTGAATAAACAGATCGGACATTTCCATATAATGAATTTCATAGCCGCGTTTCTGAGCCTCAAGCAGCATAGCGAAACTGCTGTCTTTCTGGGTATTAATGGCGGCAATGGGATCCATTACAATGCCAAGGCGGATGGTCATAGCGATTCCTCTGTTTATGCGAGATTTTATTGATCTATTCTAACCGTACACAGTCTCATGTAAAAAGGAATTTATAGCACAAAGCAATTTTTATAGGTAATTTATAAATTTTGCACTATACTTTTTTACTAATAGTCGGCTTACTCCTAACATTGTTTGCTATATTTATGAATAGTTTATATTTTTATTGTTAATAATCCCCTGTTTCTTAAAGCTTTCTGGTATAAGAAAAGTGTATTAATGTCAATACAATATAAAAAATTATTCCTTGTTTTATAAAGTGTTACGCAGTTTTGTTAAAAAAAATATCAATCTATGTAGAATACCGGCTAAAGTTGTGCTAAAAATACTCTTTGCATGCACACAATTGTTTTACCTGTTGTTTTACAGGGGTGTTTTGCAGGAACTCAAGTCATGGAATGTCTCGGTCGTTTATCAATCATTAAAAAGGCTATAAGCAATGGATATGTCAGGAGAGTAGCCGGTATATTTTTTATGTTGAATTTTAATTTATTTTTGCTGCAATTTTCTGGGGGATAAGTGGGAACAACTGATACCAATCTTCTTGATGGCCTGAAAGTCATGGTCATTGACGATAGTAAAACCATACGTCGAACTGCTGAAACCCTGTTAAAAAAATCCGGTTGCGAAGTGGTAACGGCTGTTGACGGCTTTGAAGCTCTGTCAAAAATTCTTGAACATCGTCCCGATATTATTTTTGTTGATATTATGATGCCCAGGCTGGATGGCTATCAAACCTGCGCGCTGATTAAAAATAATAAAATGTTTAAAGATACTCCGGTTATTATGCTGTCCAGTAAGGACGGCCTGTTTGACAGGGCCCGTGGGCGCATTGTGGGTTCAGAGCAATACCTGACCAAGCCGTTTACCAAAGATGAACTGCTGGGTGCTATTACCCGTTATGTTAAAAACGATTAAACACTTATTTGGGTCAGGTTATCAGTCTGATTCTGGTTAGACAATAAATACACAATAACAATATAAAACAATAAATAGAGAGATATTAATATGGCACACATTCTCGTTGTGGATGATTCACCGACAGAAACACACATCATTTCTTCTGCACTGGAAAAACAGGGCCACCGGGTTTCGGTCGCCGTAGATGGTAAAGACGGCGTTGAAAAAGCAACGCAGCTTATGCCCGACCTGATTTTAATGGATGTGGTTATGCCTGAACTGAATGGTTTTCAGGCCACCCGACAATTAAGCAGTCAGTCTGAAACGGCCAATATTCCGG
>JALTKC010000501.1 GCA_027076245.1 Gammaproteobacteria bacterium | reverse complement strand
AAATGATACTGAGCTTAAGGCTGCCATTGCCGCTGGTATTGTGATTAATGTCGAGTCTAAAAACGAGCTGTACCGGATTGAACGCATAGGGCGGGAGTTGAATTTAACTCCGAATATAGCCATTCGTGTAAATCCCGATTTTGAATTGAAAGCCTCCGGTATGAAAATGTCCGGCGGGCCAAAACAGTTTGGCATTGATGCCGAACAGCTGCCCGAACTCTTAGCCGATATGGCCAATATGGACGTTAATTTTGAAGGCTTTCATATTTTCTCCGGTTCCCAGAACCTGAAAAATGAAGCCCTGATAGATGCCCACAATAAAACCTTCGCCCTGGCCGATACCCTCGCCAGCCATTTACCGGTGGATTTTCGCTTTATCAATATCGGCGGCGGCTTTGGTATCCCCTATTTTCCCGGTGATGAACCGCTGGATCTACAGCCTGTTGCTGAAAACCTGGAAAGACTGCTTAATGAATATACAACCTTTAAAGACAAACAGATCATTATAGAACTGGGACGCTATCTGGTGGGTGAAGCCGGTATTTATGTCAGCCGTATTATTGATAAAAAAGCATCCCGGGGACTGACCTATCTGGTCACTGACGGCGGCCTGCACCATCATTTATCCAATTCCGGCAATTTCGGCCAGGTGATCCGCAAAAATTACCCGGTACGGATCAGCCGTCAGCAGGCAAGTGAATCAAACTCCCAGACAGAAACGGTCAGTATTGTCGGCCCTCTGTGTACCCCACTGGATACTCTGGCTGATAAAATGGAACTGCCTACCGCAGAAGTGGGCGATCTGGTCATTATTTTACAGTCCGGCGCCTATGGCCGAAGCGCCAGCCCGGAGAACTTTCTGGGACATCCGCATGTAAAGGAGCTACTTTTATAAAATTTACCAGTATGGAGTTTTATCTTTTAGCAGAAAATAACCTCTCATTTACATACCGATCACGCTGCTTGCGGATACCTGCCAGAATGGGTGAAGCAATAATGTCCGGGAAGCCAGCAGGGATTTGCGACTCAACATTTGCAATGACGTCATCTACCGATGCCATCATGTCGGCTACTATTGTTCGCGCTGTCTTTTCATTAAATCCCACCTGATTGGCAGTACTTATAAAATGCCGTGACTGGATACCACTCCAGTGGTAATGGCGATTCTTTCCACTCAGCGCCATGGCCATTTTAATTTTCCTGGCTTCTAATTGCCTGTTAGCCAATAAAGGATATGCCGACATGATATCGTACATCGGTGTCATTCTATAGCGCCCTTCTGGCTCTATAAATACACTGAAATTCTTGGCATGTCCGTCAATAGCTGCCAGTAACCAGAATAATACCTGGCTCTTGAAGAACAGTTCACGATCATGTTTTGAATCTCGTGATTGCCTTAAAAATCGCATGATGGTGCCAATTCCTGGCCCACCGTCACTTTCGTATTTGATATTAGGGGACACACCGAGAGCCTGACACATATCTTCCTGAGGCAAACGTATAATCCAGCCATTATCAGAACGGCGATCAAAACGCTCAACGACAAGCACCTTTGCGCCATTAAACTCAAGCACTTCAGCCTGACATACCGGCAAACCAAAAGCCTCGGTAATTTTTAAGCACAGCCATTCATTTTCACAGCTCTCACTCAAATCCATACCCGTATGCTCAACCCCGCCAATGGGCAGCTTAAATATGTGTGTCGTAGGTGTCGTACCAAGGGGGCGATGCCAGGCATTATCTTTCCATAGTAATGCTCCATAGTAATGCTGTTTTTTCCTGAGCACCCGCAATCGAGATACGAAATTCCTCCCCTTCCACTGCCATCATACCCAGAGGTGCGGCACGGTAATTTTTTAATATTTTTGCAATTTGCACGTCATTGAGTGGCTCACCGTCAATACGCCGAACATTTTCAGGAACCCCTTCCTCTGGAACAATTTGTATTGCCCCGACACAATCCATACCAATAACAGCAAGCAGATCAAACGGGTGTGATGTAGATATTTTGAAACGAGCCTGAATACGCTCTCTAAGCTGTTTGTTATCCGGTAATAAATTATCAAAATAGTTATAGACAAGTTCACCAGTATAGGCTTGATGCCGTAATGGCATTGATAAAGAAACAGGGCGAGCACCTTCTGTACCTAACCAGTCTGCTGCATACGCAAATGACAAGGCACCTGAAGCCGTTTTTACCAGCTCACCAACACGGATACCATTCATCCATACACCCAGTGTCCGCCCCCTGCTTACCACGGCTCAGTCCAGCCTTTTTTTTGTTGCCCTCTGGGAGCCAGATGCATTTCCATATCAAGCGCAGCAAGAAGACGGAACAGGGTAGCCAAACGTACATTATCCGGTTTAAGCTCAAATTTGGACACCGTATCCTGGCGCATCGCAACCTCTTCGGCAATAGCTGCCTGTGACAATCCTCGTAATTTACGCTGATCTCGATAGTATTGAGCCAGATCAGCTGGTGAATGAATAAGCATATTTGCCTCCAGGTATCGCAAAGAACAAAACACACGCAAAACCGTGTAAAAACAAGAGTACTCGCTTATCCGTGTAAAATCAACAATACCGGTTAAACCGTGTAAAACACTCTGCGACCATGCTGGCCTGTTTTGACAGTCTATATCTATAAACTTCCATGCTTCCCAAATTTTTCCTTAAATTCCATAAGAATTTCATCCTTGCTTTGAGTGATAAAACCACTATTCTCAGCTTTAGCCAG
>JALTKC010000500.1 GCA_027076245.1 Gammaproteobacteria bacterium | reverse complement strand
TTTCAGCCAGTAAAGAGGTGGTTGTCTGTGTGGTAATAACCAGAAAACCGCCATCTCTTACAAAACCAGATAAATGTTTTAGAAAAATATCCGGATGCAGCTGGCCAGACAGGCAACCTTCTGCCAGCACGATGTCATATTTCCTTTTGACTTGGTAATCAAGAAAGTTGGTATCAATAATATTAAATTCTTTCGGTCCGTTAAATAATCCTTTTTCCTGCTTGTCTTTTAATGCCTGAATACTGGCAGGGTTCCCATCCAGTAAACTATAGGAATTTGGTTTGATATTGGCAATGTACAGAGCATTGTCTCCGGTACCTGGGCCGACTTCCAGGATATCGGCATGCCTGAAGGTAAACTCATGTAGTCCCAGAGTATAATACAGGAATCTGCGACGATTAAAATGTGCCTCTATATCATCAATATTTTGATGAACGGGAATAATATTATTCTTTGTATAATAGTCCAGATAAGGTCGTGTCATTCACTGAGCTCCACTGTTTTCAGGGAAATTTTATCTGTAGTGAGATTAATTATATTTTTGGCCAGATAACTATAGGTGAATTTTTCAGGTAAGTCAGGTAAATGATTTATCTGTTCATGACGATTCAAAATATCCAATAATTCATCCTGTGTTTTATAATATAACAGCCCCAGATAATCGATATAATCAGAATATTTTCGTGCGTCATAGACGATGGGAATGCACCCGCAGGCAATGATTTCGGCCAGACGTTGTGACTCAACTTCCCAGGGTAAATTAACCAGTGCAAATTTAGCCTGACGATAAATATCTGCTACTGCTTTACCATGTTCAACTTCACCATGATTATGGCTTTTTGTAAGTTCTGAGTCATTCCACCCCCGCCCATATAACTCAAAAGGTAAAATATTCTGAGAGCATAACCATTCAACACTGGTATCTCGTACAATATAGTTAATGCCGTATGTAATATCCGCAACACTGATGTGATGTTCTTCGGCAATATTGCTGATCAGCTTTTTGTCTGGTGTAATGCCCTGTTCAAATAGTGTTTTAAAGTGTTGCAATGCCATAATCTGAGCATCATTATAATTTGAGATATGTTGATGATAGGAACTGCCCACAAATACTATTTTGTTTTTCCGGGGAGTATCAGGCGTGCAATAAAAAACTTCTTCATCGATACACATGCTCTGTTGAATTATGGAATGCTGACCACAGGCTTTTACCAGATCTTCCTGTAGCTTGCCATAAACCATTACAATATCATTGTCCCTCCAGGGTAGGGGCTTTTTTTTCTGTATTGCCGGCATGGGATCCTGATACCAGACAAAATTTATCATCTCGTCATGCAAAAAGTGATTATTCAGGTGATTGATTTGAAAAAAGACATCAGGTTTAAAAGACAGAATTGCCTGAAAAAAATGAATGCTATTCAATTCTTCCATATCGTTATCTTCTATATGCAAATAAGCCTCATGCCCGGCTTTGGTTATTTCTTTGGCAATATTTCTGCTGCTGTACTGCATAACCTGTGTTAATCGGTTAGCAGGCAGGAATATACGCAATTGTTCATCACTAAAATCAGGTTTTAAGGATTTAACCTGTTCCACTAACTTGCTGGCCAGTTCATTTTTCTGGTTCTCAACCGCCGTCATTGCATTATTATAGGTATCAATAACCTCTTTCTTTATCGGTTCTTCAAGTTCATCGGGAACAATAAGTTTTTGGGGCTTTCTGTAACGGGTTTCAGTAAAAAAATGGATAAGCTCATTAAATGGAACCGATACAAGGTTTTCAGGGCCGTTTTCAAAGGTTTTACCATTATAAAAACAAACCTGCCGGCCATCTATAGTCGGGTGGTTGCAATAGACTCTGTTATTTTGTTTGGCAGTATTTAGTGCCATTAGAGGATCCACAAAATAACTGTCTTTATGAGGATAAAGCTCAATTTTAAGCTGTTTTCTGTAACGGGCTATGTCTTCCAGAATATCGGGTGAGTTTGTTTCCAGGTTTAGTTTTTTACCATCGGGATAAATAATTAACGTGGGTACCGCAAGCTGATTATTGGAAAAAAAATCAACAAATTCATTTTGCGGAACCTGAATAAAATTAGGCAGAGTAATATCGGTTAACGGCCCGTCGTAATAACAGTATTGTAAGCTCTGCTCATTGCCATTACTGATTGTCAGAGTTTTACTGGCCTGTATATAAGCCTGTTCTGCATCAAGAAAATAACAATGTTGATTATCTGTATCTGTATCTGTGTTCATAAGGGCATCCCTGGAAAGTAGTGTTTTTTTGCGCATTGACCGACAATATCCCAGAATTTTGAAGCATCAGTCTGGGTAAGTGGTCGTTTGGCAATAATATTGTTAACGGTAAATGGTTCTCCCGGTTGTATTTCCCGGGCTGCATAGAGGCCTTTCTGAACAATACTTTTGTTATTTAATTCAGATGTTACAGGAGTTTTAATATGGCTGCCCATCGCTTCTTCAATTTCCCTTATCTGAGTAACCATAAGGTTCAGTTCATGGGGTTCTATAGAAGCCTGATGATCCGGGCCGGTCTGATTACGTTCAAGGGTAAAATGTTTTTCTATAACCGGTGCTCCAAGCGTGGCAGCAGCCAGTGAAATATGAATGCCATGAGTATGATCGGAATAACCACAGGGTAATTTAAATTTATCCGATAAGGTTTTAAGAACATTTAAATTAACATCGCCATAGGGGCATGGATATTCTGTTGTACAAT
>JALTKC010000499.1 GCA_027076245.1 Gammaproteobacteria bacterium | reverse complement strand
ATTCCCGCTATGAATACGATCTCAATCGGAATACCGATGAATGTGTTTATAAAACCGCCTGGGGCAAAGAAGTCTGGAAAACACCTTTAACCGCTGAACAAATTGCTGTAAGCAAGGAAAAACATGCACAGTTTTATCGTATTGTTGCTGCAGTCGTAGAAGCCCTGACTGAAGATTTTGGCCAGTGTATTGTCTATGATACCCATTCCTATAATTACAAACGCCATGAACGTACCGACCTGCCGGTTTTCAATCTGGGAACCACTTCTGTAAAGAGTGATAAATGGCGTCCGGTTATTAATACCTGGCTGAGCGCACTAAAAAATATGCAGGTGGAGGGTGTCGACATTACTGCGGCTGAAAATGATATATTTTACGGTAAAGGTTATCTGGCCGGTTTCTGTCACAGCCGTTATGACGATGTTCTGGTGCTGGCAACCGAGGTCAAAAAAGTGTTTATGGATGAACTGACGGGTGAACCGGATGCGGTGGTATTACCGTCTATGCAGGAACAGTTTAATAAAACCGTACGAGCCAATACGGATAATTATATTCAGACTATAGCCTGAATTCATTTGCAACCCCCTCAATCCCCCTTCTAAAGAAGGGGGAAGTAAAGAGCTTAATAAAGCGCCGGCTCAGGCCTAAATATCCCAGCCTAAGACATTTCTTAATACCGACCAGCGTGGTTCTTTCTCTTTAGGGTTATGCCCCATAATCCAGTAATGATAGCTTCTGTCCAGGAAGCCACCGTCTTTTTTCAGTTCCAGCCAGTTATTAATATAAAATACCCAGTCGTATTCCTTTTTGGGCAGCTTAAAGGCAATGGGCACCTTAAATTTCAGGCCATGAGGAACCAGTGCCGTATATTTTGGGTATAAAATACACCAGGCCGAGCCGATTTCAACGGAATAAAGTAATGCATCGGCTTTAATCTTACCTTTAAAATACTCCCTGGTATTTTTTAAAGGCACAATTTCAGCATTTGGAAAGTTTTCCCTGGCAACCCGCAAATAATAGTTAACATCCGGTACTGCCAGAGTCAGCTTTTCTCTGTCTTCTATCATAGCCAGTGACTGATATTCATCCCGAAACTTATCCAGTACCACAACACCGGCAGTATTAACCATATAGGGTGAAGAATAAACCGCTGTTTTGGCACCACTGGGTGTAATAGAATTCCCTCCAACAACAATATCAATTCGACCATCCTCAAGCATTTTATCTTCCTGGCCACGTCGTTTAATATGTACATATTCAATTTTAACACCAAGATCCCTGGCCAGTTCATGGATAATTTCCATATCCAGCCCCACCAGTTCCGCTTTATTATTTCTAAATGCGTAAGGCAGGGTATTGGAGAAATAGCCAATACGTAATACATCTCGTTCCAGAATAACTTTAAGACGCTGTCGCTCCTGATCACTTTCACTCAGCGGCGCAAATTCCTTAACCCGTTTAACAGGTTGAGGTTTTTCCAGTAAGCGCATGGATTCAAAGGACTTACTACCTTCGTATTCATAAGGAATAAGATAAGTCAGAGCCTGTCCCAACAGTATCATAATCACAAAAGTGATACCCAGATGGGCCGCAATGGCCTGGAACAGACGCGACCAGTTTAATAAACGAATGACCGCACTGGCAACCAGAAGCGTTACGACAAAACCGTGCAAGGCCGCAAGAGCTGTGGCAACACGGGCCGTCACCACACTGCCCAGCAGATAAAGCTGGAACTGATCCGCCGGCAGTCCGAAGAAATCCAGCATAAAAGGAATGGCAACGGCCATACTGCCAAAAGCCGTGAGTGCCCCCATTACAATAAATGAGGGATATTGATAAATCGATAAGGGTGAGCCGACATACCAGGCTGAAAACAGAATAAAGCCCAGACCCAGTAAGGTGCCGGTACTGGGAAAACTATAGGCCGTAGGTACAATGACATCGACTGTTGAATAGGATTCATCACTATCCATTTGTTTTTCTTTGAGCATTTCCTTACAGCGCTCAATAATCATGGGCAGAACCACCAGTACGGTACCAGTAGCCAGTGCAGTAATAGCCGCTTCACCGGCGACAGAGAGGATCTGACGATAGTTAAAAGGTGTAGACCAGTGCAGGATCAGGGGCAGAAAAACCAAGGCCAGCAAAGCAGCAGCTACCAGATAAACCCATAAAAACACCTGTAAACGTCCCAGATCTTCAGGTTCCAGAGTACCGGCGGCAGAAACAGAAATGGCAAAAATACCAATAGGTGCCAGTTTGGCAACAAAGGAAGCTACGCCCATCAGAGTATCACCCAGACTCCTTGTAAGCTGAATCAGAGATTCTTTTTCTTTAACATTGATTAGGGAAATACCCATTAAAAGAGAAAAGAGGACGACCGCCGGAACAATAGTATTGGCCAGTGAGGCAAAAATATTGGATGGGATATAGAGATCAACAAAATTAAAATCAGCCGGTTCAGAAACCAGACTGGTACTGAAAAAACCGGAAGTTTCCCAGTCAGGATAGGCCAGGGGCAACAGGGTCAGAGTCAGCATTACCGCAAGCCAGACTACCAGAATCACCCGCAATGCCTTCATGCCGATACGGCTGGCCATATAACCGTCCAGATGTCCCAGGCCGCCGATAATGGAGACCAGAATATACGGCAGTACGGTCATCTGCAGTAAGCGGATATAGGCAGTACCGATGATTTCCAGCTTACCAGCTGGCTCTCCCACTATAATCCCGATAACAA
>JALTKC010000498.1 GCA_027076245.1 Gammaproteobacteria bacterium | reverse complement strand
AAAAGGTATCCATAACCTGATTTTTCAGTTAACCGAAAAAGAAATTAAACAGTTCAATCTGCATATTCTTTTTTACTTCTTCACGGAAGGCTTCTTCACCACCGTCAGTAATACCAAATTTAGCAAAAAACTCATCATTCAGTTCTGGCAGGGAAGATTCGTTAACAGCTTTAACCTTAACATCGAACTGAACATCCTTACCTGCAACATCCGTATAATGATAGTCTTCAGGAAATGTCAGATTCAGAGTAATTTCATCACCAGCTTTAGCACCTTTAAGGCCTTCTTCAAAACCTTCTATCATTTGTGCCTGGCCTATTACGACAGGTACATCTTTACCTTCATTGCCGTTAAAGGCTTCACCGTCAATAGTACCAACAAAATCAACAACAACCTGGTCACCTTCTTCAGCGGCACGATCAACTTCATTAAAGACCTGGTTCTGTTTACGAATATTTTCAATAGTCGCATCAATATCCGCATCAGTAATTTCTACATTGGCTTTTTCAAAGGTCTGTTCAGACAGTGAAGCCACTTCGATTTCTGGGTACACCTCAAATGTGGCCTTATAACGAATGACATCTTTATTATCTTCATCAACCAGGTCAATTTTAGGCTGACCGGCGGGGTTGATTTTTTCCTGGGCAATAGCTTCAAAATAGCTTTTCTGTAATTTCTCATTCAGAACTTCCGCTTCAACCTGAGCACCGAAACGTTTTTTAACAACCGAAACAGGAATTTTACCAGGACGGAAACCATTGATTTTGACAGTTTTTGTCAGCGATTGTAAACGAGTTTTAACTTCTCCATCGATATCTGCTGTTGGAAATTCAACAGTCATTTCTCTTTCCAGACCTTCTTTTGGTTCAACTGAAACCTGCATTTTCTATCCTCGTTACAATCTAATAAATTTTTTAAAAAAACCATCGGCCAGCATGACAGACGCTGAAACCACAGCGGTTCACGGCAGATGATAAGCTATATAGGGTTAAACCCGGCATTATACAAGATAATTGGGCTAATGATTAATACTTTTTATGATGATATTACAGAATTGTTGCTTTTTTCTATTTTAAGGGAAATTATTAACGGAATTCATACAGAAAAGAAATGGTGCGGATGGAGAGACTCGAACTCTCACGCCTCTCGGCACCAGAACCTAAATCTGGCGTGTATACCAATTTCACCACATCCGCAGGAATTATCAGGGATCAGAAAGATGTCAATAAAGGGATATGGGGTGAACGAAGGGGATCGAACCCTCGACCGCAGGAGCCACAATCCTGAGCTCTACCAACTGAGCTACGCTCACCACAATTATTAGTTTTCTGATAGTTAGTTTTTGATTCTGGATTAAATCAGGGATTAAGAAAGCTTCTAGATTGCTTTTATGGCAAAAGCAGCTTACTTTTTTATAACACTAACAACCCTTACGATCCCGCTTGGGCAAATATGGTACGCCCGGCAGGACTCGAACCTGCTACCCTCGGCTTAGAAGGCCGATGCTCTATCCAGATGAGCTACGGGCGCAGAATCTATTACTGGTGATATATAATATACTGCCAGAAATATTCTAAATTTGGTCGGGGTAGAGAGATTCGAACTCCCGACATCTTGCTCCCAAAGCAAGCGCGCTACCAGACTGCGCTATACCCCGAATAATGTTGGCAAATCATTTAATTAATAAATACGACTTGCTATGCATTAAGTGGTGCGTATGTTAATAAGTTTATGCAGTCAATGCAAGTATTTTTTGTAAAATTTTACTCACATAGGGCTCTGGTGACATAACCCATTTAAACAGGTCTTTTTTTATCCTGAATTTTGTAAAATTTTTACTTTAACCTTTAATTTTTAGGTAAAATAAGCATACAAAATTTTATAACTCCCTGCATCTTCTTGTTTATCCACTTGTTAGATGAGTTTAGTAAGTTGCAGGCAATATTAAAAAGACCTGATTTTATGACTGCAAAGATTATTGACGGTAAAGGCATTGCCGCCCAGATTAAAGATGAGCTTAAACAACGTGTTGAAAGCCGAAAACAGAAAGGTTTACGGGTACCGGGACTGGCGGTTATAAAAGTTGGTAATGACCCGGCTTCTGAAGTTTATGTACGCAATAAGCGCAATGCCTGTGAGCAGGTCGGCATCCATTCTGTTGCCCATGATCTGGACAAACAGACGACCCAGGACGAAATTCTATCTCTGATTGATTCTTTAAATGAAGATGAAACCATTGACGGTATTCTGGTGCAGTTACCGGTTCCTGAACATATTAACCCGGAAACCATTATTGAGCGGATTCATCCTAATAAGGACGTGGATGGTTTTCATCCTTATAATGTCGGTCGCCTGGCTTTACGGGTACCGGTATTGCGCCCCTGTACACCACGAGGGATCATGACCCTGCTGGAAAAAACACTGACTGAGACCGGACAAAATATCAAGGGTCAAAATGTCTGCATTGTCGGAGCTTCTAATATTGTGGGCCGCCCTATGGGTCTTGAACTGCTGCTGGCAGGCTGTACCGTAACCACCTGCCACCGTTTTACAAAAGATCTGGAAAAACACGTAAAACAGGCGGATATTCTGGTTGTGGCTGTGGGCAAACCGGGGATTGTAGACAGCAACTGGATACCTGAAGGCTGTATAGTAATTGATGTCGGTATTAACCGGCTTGATAATGGCAAGCTGGTGGGTGATGTTGATTTTGACAGTGCCAGTGAGCACGCGGCTTACATTACTCCGGTACCTGGGGGGGTTGGTCCTATGACGGTGGCGACTTTGTTGCAGAATACGGTGGATGCGGCGGAGAAAGAGCAGGATTAAGCGTTAAGGGTTAAGAAAAAGCCTGGGTGCGTTGAGCGTTGAGCGTTGAGCGTTGAGCGTTGAGCGTTGAGAAAGAGCATGGAGGTTTTTTGGTTGCTTGTCTATAGTAAATTTAAAGTCTTTTACCTAAAACCTCCTTCCCTGGAACCTTTAATTTGCCAGTCTGATACCTAGTACCCAGAAAAAAGTGATACCGGTCAGGAAGAAACCCATGAGGCTACCTATGGAGAAGCGGCGGTATTTGTGGATTATGTCTTCCTGATTTTCTACTGAAATAATGAACGGGCGACGGCTGTCTATGGGTTTGGAGATTGTGTGTATTTCCTGATCCACCAGGCGTTCGGTTAAGTCCTTCTCTACTCTTTGTTCGGCGGCGGCCACGACTTTTTGCCATTCGTGCATATCAATTTCGCCGTCATCATTTTCATCAAAACGGGCCCGGATTAAGTCCGGCATTTTTTTCCATTTGGCCAGTAAGTCCCGTACTTCTGCTTTTTTATCAAAATTCTCCCTTCGTCCGCCAATACTGTTAAACCGGCCTAAAACGTAAAGGTAGTCACCAATATCGATGCGTTGTTCGGTAAAGCGGTATTTATTTCTGTTTCCCGTTTTTAAAAGACCCAGAACACCTGCTGCACTGGTGACATCATTAAAGGCGTATTCACGCTCACCATACCAGACTTTGGAAAAGGACGGAGTGACGGTTGCACCTTCCGGATCAACCACACAGGTTCCAGTCTCATCAATAAGCAGAAACAGTTCGTCGGAGGTGCCGGAATTTACGGTCTCCCAGCTTGATTTTGACAGAGCATGCATATTTGAGGGTCCAATATCATATTCTATGACCCTCTCTTCTATCTTGAATTTATACCAGAGACATTTTTTTTTGCTTAGGGGGGAAATGATTGGCTGGCCCTGCATCAGTCTGCCCTCACCTTCCAGTTCTACATAGCCCTGATGGGCTGAACGTATTCTGGACGTCGGAGTGTCTGCAATCATACGGTAGCGGTGAAAGAAGCGGAAAATACCATACAGACTGACCACACAGAGTATGGCCATTAGAGCAAGAAAGAAAATAATTCCTGCCTGATCGGCCTGAATAACCTGCTGTTTTACAGATTCGAGCATTGAATCAGTTAAGCTGATACAGAGTTAATTAAACAGGGACTTAATATCCACATCCTGCTTTTCTTCTTCATCAAATTCCAGTAGCGGCTGTTCTTTGAAATTAAACATCCGGGCCACAATCAAATCAGGAAACTGTTCAATACGGACATTATTAATATTAACACTGTCATTATAGTATTCTCGCCGGTCTGCAATGGCATCTTCCAGCCCGGTAATACGGTTCTGTAAATGCTGGAAATTTTCATTGGCTTTTAAATCGGGGTAAGCTTCAGATACGGCAAACAGATTACCCAGTCCGAGTCGAAGCTGCCCTTCAGCTGCTCCTAAGGCTGCAATATCACCTGCTTCACGAGCCTGAGAAACACTGGCTCGGGCTTTAATGATTTTTTCCAGTGCCGAGCCTTCATACTGCATATATTGCTTACAGACTTCTACCAGCTTGGGCAGTTCGTCATGACGCTGTTTAAGCAGAATATCAATATTCGACCAGGCCTGAGAAACATTATGCTTAATCCTGACCAGGTTATTATAAATGCTGATAAAATAAATGGCGGCAACAACAATAATGCCCAGCAAGATAAACGAAAAAGTACCCATAAACAGTTCTGCCCTTTGAGTTGAAGTCGATGATATGGCTGATTTATTCAGATTAAGCTAATACAGTTAAAAATAGCAAAAACAATCGAAAAAGCCATAAAAACTTAATTTTGTTAGGTTAAAACATATGCCCCATTTTACCGGCTTTGGTAGAGAGGTAATGTGAATTATGCGGGTTTTCACCATGTTTCCAGGGCAGCCGTTCAACCACTTCAATACCGTGCTCTTCCAGGGCACTGACTTTACGAGGATTATTGGTCATTAAACGGATTTTATTGACCTTAAGATGTCTGAGCATATCACGGGCAATATCATATTCTCGTAAATCCGCATCAAAGCCCAGCTGCTCGTTGGCTTCTACGGTGTCTGCCCCCTGATCCTGCAGATGATAGGCCTTAATCTTGTTAATCAGCCCGATCCCCCTGCCTTCCTGTCTTAAATACAGCAGAATACCCCGGCCTTCTTCAGCAATATGCCTCAGGGCGGCTTCCAGCTGAGGCCCGCAGTCACAACGCATACTGAACAGGGCATCGCCCGTCAGGCATTCTGAATGCATACGTATATCAACGGGCTTACCATCTGCCACATCACCCAGTACCAGGGCGATATGTTCCTTACGGGTATCATCGTCTTCAAACCCGTAAATGATAAATTCTGCAAACTGGGTCGGCAGTCTGGCTGATTCTACGAACTTTAAGGCCACTATCGCTCCTTGGCTGATAATTTTAATTTAGTATTTTAAAGTTAATTTAAAGTTAATTTAATATTTTAGCATTTTCTAAATACGATTGAAAAAGCAAACCGGAAAATTTTAATTTTAAGCACATCATCAGTGCAATCAACCTTAAAATGGGCTATAAGTTAAGGGACATTCATAACGATTACTAAACCATATATGGTTCTTCGATTCCTTAAGTTTTTTTTACCCTTTCAGCATCTATCTGATCATCAACTTATAGAACTGGGTAATCTGATACAGATTAAAACTATTCCTGCTAAAACAACCTTTATTCAACTCTATAGTGACAGCCCTTACCAGTATTTTTTAATTGACGGCAGTGTCGAAGTCAGTGATGAAAGTTCGACGCAGTGGTTGATTCATGCCCGCAGTGAAAACGCCCGCAATCCTCTGTCACGCTACCGCCCCAGCCGTTACAGTGTTAAAGCCATTAGTGATATAAAAGTCGTTATGGTTGATTTACAAACCATGCTGCAGTTTGCCAATAAGGCTGTTACGGAGGATCCTTCGGATGATATACGTCAGCATTATCTTTATAAACGCTTAACCAAAGACCTCAGTAATAATCGTCTGGAATTACCCAGTGTACCGGACGTAGCGCTGAAAATCCGTCAGGCTCTGCACGATGAAAACAGTAATTTCCGGCAAATTGCCAATATTATTGCCTCAGATCCGGCCATTACCACCAAAATAATCAAAACCGCCAATAGTGCCCTGTATCGTTCTATTCATAAAATTGATGATTGTCAGATGGCGGTTACCCGGCTGGGCACCAAGGTAACCTCACAACTCGTCACTTCCTTTAGTATGAAGGAATTATTTAAAACCAGAAACCGTGCCTTAAAGAAAAAAATGCAGGCGGTCTGGAATCATAGCCGGGAAGTGGCTGCATTAAGTTTTGTCCTGGCCAAAATAACACCCGGCTTTAACCCGGAACATGCCCTGCTGGCCGGATTATTACATGATGTGGGTGCCATTCCGATTATTACTTTTGCCGATAAACACCCTGAAGTGATTACCGATGAACAGCAGTTTGATCTACTTATTGATACTTTAAAAGGTGAACTGGGTGCAGCTATTCTCTCTAAGTGGCAATTTACTGAAGACTTAATCACCACCGCCCGGGAAGCTCAGAACTGGATGAGACAGCCCGGTGAAAAACCAGATTACTGTGACATTATTATTGTTGCCCAGTTACATGCTTTAAGCGGCAAGTCGGGTACCACAGGTGATCTACCACGTTTAAATGAAGTACCTGCATTTACCAAACTGGCACTGGGCCAGTTAACTCCTGAGTTAAGTGTCAAGGTTCTGGAGCAGGCAAAAGAACAGATTGAAGAAACCATGAACCTGCTGGCCTGATTTTTTTTATTTCTTTGCTATAGTTAGTGTTAACCTTGAAACCTTAACAGGATTAATATCAATGTTAACTAATAAAAACCTGAATAAATTAAACACTTTAAAAAGTCCCTTTGCAATAACCCTTAAATCTGTCTTTATCTTTTTAATGCTCAGTTTTATAGCCACGTCGGTCATGGCTTCCGGCGGTACTGAGACACCTGAAGATATGACTGGAACAGTTTACGGTATTATTGCCCTGCTGGTTTTTGTCCTGGCTTACAGTCTGGTCATAGGCGAAGAATTTCTGCATCTGAGGAAATCCAAACCGGTACTGGTCGCCGCCGGTATTATCTGGATCCTGGTTGGACTTTCCTATAACCAGATAGGTGAACCTCATGCAGCCGGTATCGCCGTTAAACACAATATTGAAGAATACGCTGAATTATTGCTGTTTCTGCTGGCCGCGATGACTTATATTAATGCCCTGGAGGAACGCGGTGTTTTTGATGCCTTAAGGGGCTGGCTGGTTTCGAAAGGCTTTTCGCTTAAAACCGTTTTCTGGATCACCGGTTTACTGGCCTTTTTAATTTCCCCCATTGCTGATAATCTGACCACTGCTCTGCTGATGGCAGCAGTCGCCATGGCTGTGGGTACGGGCAATACCAGCTTTGTAGTGCTGGCCTGTATCAATATTGTTGTTGCTGCTAATGCCGGTGGAGCCTTCAGCCCATTTGGTGACATAACCACTTTAATGGTATGGCAAAAAGGGATTGTCCAGTTTGAGCAATTTTTTGCTTTGATTGTTCCATCTCTGGTTAACTGGATGGTTCCCGCAATAATTATGTCCTTTGCTATACCAAAAGGTAATCCAGAACCCATTGAGGCTGAGGTTGTTGTTAAAAAAGGCGGTTTTATTATGATTGCCCTGTTCCTCTTTACCATTGCCATGGCCGTCAGCTTCCATAACTTCCTGCATTTACCCCCGGTACTGGGTATGATGACTGGTCTGGGACTGCTTAAATTGTTTGCGTATTACCTGAAAAAGACTGGTCATATTCCAGATGAATCAATGCAGAACACGGCTTTGCAATTAGAAGGTACTCACTCTGAAGGTAAAAAATCCGAATATGATATTTTCTCCATTCTGGCACGGGCAGAATGGGATACCCTGATGTTTTTCTACGGCGTTATTTTATGTGTCGGCGGTCTGGGAACACTGGGTTATCTGGCCATGGTATCCGAAGCCCTGTATATCGGCACTGGTATTATGGGCAGCGGCGTCACTGGAGCAAACGTGCTGGTGGGAATTTTGTCTGCCATTGTCGATAATATTCCCGTTATGTTTGCCGTACTGACCATGAATCCGGATATGTCTCTGGGACAATGGCTGCTGGTCACCTTAACTGCCGGAGTCGGCGGTTCCCTGTTATCCATTGGTTCAGCGGCCGGTGTTGCATTAATGGGGCAGGCACGGGGCATATACACCTTTTTTGCCCACTTAAAATGGGCCTGGGCCATTGCCCTGGGTTATGCCGCCAGTATCTGGGTACATCTGTGGATTAATGCCGATTTAATGACAACGGCTATTAATATGCCGAAGTAAAAAAACCGGGTTTGCCCTCATCCTGACCTTCTCCCAGAGGGAGAAGGAATCTGGGTGAAATGATTACCTCAGTTGGGGGCCAATGCCTAAGCCGCTAATTTCCGCAATTTTGGCAGCCATGGATGCCCCTAATTTTTTAGCAAAACGATCCATAAAAGACTCAGTAACAGTAAAGTCCTTAATATGCTCTGCACCTATGACTTCTCTGGCTACATAACTGCTGCTGCCCAGTTTATCCACCAGACCCAGTTCGACCGCCTGCTCTCCAGTCCAGACATAGCCGCTGAATAATAAGGGATCATCTTTCAGTTTATCACCACGGCCTTTTTTCACGACATTAATAAACTGCTGGTGAATATTTTTGAGCATGGATTTAGCATGCTCAATATCTTCTTCCTTAGGTGGAGAAAACGGATCAAGAAAACCTTTATGATCACCTGCAGTATATAAACGCCGGGTAATGCCAACCTTGTTGATAGCATTTTCAAACCCAAAACCATTCATTAATACTCCGATAGACCCCACCATACTGCCCTTATCGGCATAAATTTCATCGGCTGCGGCAGCAATATAATAACCGCCGGAAGCACACACATCTGAAATAACCGCATACACTTTAATATCCGGGTATTTTTTCTTTAACCGGTATATTTCATCATTAATATAACCGGACTGAACGGGACTGCCGCCGGGCGTATTCATACGCAAAATGACCCCTTTGGTTTTTTTATCTTTAAACGCTTCCCTTAAAGCAATCACCACATCATCGGCACTGGCTTTAGAATCTGCTGCAATAACCCCTTCTACATCAATCAGGGCTGTGTGTTCCTTAGTCACACTTTCCAGGGCATCTTTGTCCAGCGGGGAGACAATAGCCACCAGAGCCCCAATTAAATAGGCCAGAAAAGCAAATTTAAAGAAAATACCCCAACGGCGGGTACTGCGTTTTTCCTTCAGGGAGGACAGTGCCAGATCTTTGATCAGGTTTTGTTCCCAGCCGTCTTTCTGACTCATTTTTTCAATCTTGTCGTGAAGTTTTTGTTCAGCTTTTTGTTCGTGTTTGTCCATTTAGTTTATTTCACCTGTGTAAATTAGTAGATATATTGTATTTTATTTTGTTAAGAACCAGTCCGACAGCTCTCGGATACTGTCCACGCAGGCAACCGGCTGATGTTTCAACAGACTGTCCTTATCATGTACACCATAACTGACCGCCAATGCATCCATACCCAGGGAGCCGGCCATAAGCAGGTCGTATTCCGTATCTCCAACCATAATGGCCTCACGGGCAGACAACCCAAACTCATCCAGCAATTCTTCTAGCATCTGCGGATGAGGTTTGGAGCGCGTTTCATCGGCACAGCGACTGCCATGAAAATATTCCGCCAGTCCAGTATCCGCCAGAACCCGTTCCAGCCCCCGACGGGCTTTACCCGTGGCCACGGCCAGCATATAACCGCTTTGATTCAGAGTATTGAGCATTGGCCGGACATCCTTAAATAGTCCGGAGGGTGTCTCATTAGCAGTAACAAAATGATAACGATAACGGTCGGCATATTTAGTGATCTGTGTTTCGGTAAAATCCGGGTACAGATGAACGATGGCTTCACGCAGCCCAAGACCAATAACATGTTTGTATTCTAACGTTGTTAACCTTGCCACCTGTAAATCATCAGATGCCGCTTGCAGACAGGCCACAATTCTGGCCTGTGAATCCATCAGGGTACCATCCCAGTCAAAAATTATTAGTTGATAATCCGTCATTTCAGTACTCTATCCTGTATATTCAGATATCAGACCTGTGAATCCAGAAATTTATCCAGATCATCACTTAATGGAGCTTCAATGGTTAATAGTTCTCCTGTATCAGGCTGTCTGACACTGATTTGTGAAGAATGCAGAAACAGGCGTTTCAATCCTCGTGCTTTCATACGCTGGTTGCAGGCGTAATTACCGTATTTACTGTCTCCTGCCACATTATGCCCGATATACTGGGCATGGACACGGATCTGGTGGGTGCGCCCGGTGACAATTTTTATTTCCATTAAAGTAGAATCAGAAAATTGTTCCAGCCGGGTAAAATAACTGGTGGATTCTTTACCCTGTTTATCAACCCGTACAAAACGCTCGCCCGATTTAAGTTCTTCACGCAGTAAAGGGGCGGTTACTTTTTTATTACTGAATGCGGTTTTTCCACACAATAAAGCCAGGTAACGTTTATCCGTCTGACGGTGTCTGAGTTGATCCTGTATACCCGTCAGAACAGTGCGTTTTTTAGCAATGAGCAGGCAACCTGAAGTATCCCGATCAAGGCGGTGTATCAGTTCCAGAAATTTCTGCTGTGGTCTTAAAGCACGCATAGCCTCAATAATACCGTAACT
>JALTKC010000497.1 GCA_027076245.1 Gammaproteobacteria bacterium | reverse complement strand
TTGCCGAAGTAACTATTCAGCGTATTCATCTTTTGCACCACTTCGGCGTTATTTTCGTACTCAAATGGTCACGTATTGATATACGCTCACATTTTCCGTGCGAAAATGCCTTGAACTGGCACAAAATCTAAACACGCTGAACAGTTACCTTAATTATGTTAAATCTTATACGGGACTGCGGCCCCTGACCATCTGACAAATCAGGTTCCCCCATGATGGTTCCTGTAATTCTAGTAAAGACTTGGCGATAAAACCATAAATTTTGCGAAAAAAAATGGTATAAAAACGAAAATTTGTGAATAAAATCCACAAATTAGCTTGAATTTATAATGTTTTTTATTAAATATAAAGTGTTTTTGTTAAATATAATGCGTTTTCATAAAAATTACCAACCTGGTTAACACTTTTTATATCATCAAAGTTATATTTTTTGATAGAATCATCACTTCTTTCAGGCATTTTGTCCGATAAAACTTTATTGACCCATTGAAAAAATGGGTACTAGTGCGAGAACTTTAAATTATGGCATTACTGGAAATTCTGCATTTTCCTGATGAACGTCTGCGTACCAGAGCCAAACCGGTTGCAGAGATTACCACTGAACATCATAAACTGATAGACGATATGCTGGAAACCATGTATGCCGCGCCGGGCATTGGTCTGGCCGCTACCCAGATTAACGTGCATGAACAGATTATTGTGATTGATATTTCAGAAGAAAAAAATCAGCCTCTGTGTCTGATTAATCCTGAAATTATTTCCCATAGCGGTAAGGAAAAAATGGATGAAGGCTGCCTCTCTGTCCCCGATACTTATGCGGAAGTTGAACGGGCAGAATCCGTTGTAGTACGTTATCTGGATAAACAGGGACAGCAGCAGGAGCTGTCTGCTGACGGTTTGCTGGCGGTTTGTGTGCAGCATGAGATTGATCATCTGCAGGGGAAATTGTTTGTCGATTATCTGTCCCGTCTCAAGCGGGAACGGATCCGTAAAAAACTGGAAAAACATCAGCGTCAGAAAATGTAAAAGGATTAGACTTGAAGATTATTTTTGCCGGTACGCCTGACTTTTCAGCGGTAGCCCTGAAAACATTGCTGAACTCTGAACATGAAGTTATTGCGGTTTATACCCAGCCTGATCGTCCCGCAGGCAGGGGCCGAAAATTAACCGCCAGTCCGGTTAAAGCTCTGGCGCTTGAACACGATATACCGGTTTATCAGCCGGTCAGCCTGAAAGAAGAGGCCAGTCAGCAGCAGCTTAAGGCTCTGCAGGCTGATGTTATGGTGGTTGTAGCCTATGGTCTTATTCTGCCTGAAGCCGTATTGCAGGTGCCGAAATACGGCTGTCTGAATATCCATGCCTCAATCCTGCCGCGCTGGCGCGGTGCTGCTCCGATTCAAAGAGCCATTCTGGCCGGAGACAGCCAGAGCGGTGTAACGATTATGCAGATGGATCAGGGGCTGGACACCGGAGATATGCTTAATATTAAAACCTGTGATATTACCCAGGAAGATACCGGCAGTTCTTTACACGACAAATTGGCTGAACTGGGGGCAACGGCCCTGCTGCAGACTCTGGAGGACATTATGGCCGACCGGCTGCAGCCACAGCCCCAGGATGACAGTCAGGCAACTTATGCCCATAAGCTGGACAAGCAGGAAGCCCGTATAGACTGGCAGCATGAAGATGCGGCTCTTATTGTAAGAAAAATTCAGGCATTTAACAGCTGGCCGGTGGCCTATACTGATTATAATGGTAAGTCCCTGCGCCTCTGGCAGGCCCGCTTATTACCTCTGGAGAATGATACGCCGCAGGATCCGGCCTTATTTGGTAAAGTACTGGCCGAATCGGCGAGTGGTATTGATATTCTGGCCGGAGAGGGGCTGGTCAGAGTGCTGGAACTGCAGATGCCCGGTAAAAAACGCATTATGGTTAAAGATTTTATTAACGGCCAGAGTCTGCTGGGTGTGCAGTTCTGAACGCCATGCTCCCGGACGATTTTAAAACGACTCCCAGAAGTACCGCTGCATGGGTGGTTTATGAGTGTGCACAATCCGGCCAGTCCCTGGCTACTCTGCTGCCTCAGTATCTGCCGCTACTCCCTGACCAGCAGCGTCCGCTGGTGCAGGAAATTGCTTATGGTTCCCTGCGCTGGTATTTCCGCCTTGATGCACTGCTGCAGCAGATGCTCGACAGGCCGCTCAAAGGCCGGAAAAAAATTATTCATTATTTACTTCTGACCGGCCTGTATCAGCTATTGTATCTGGAAAAGGCGGATTATGCCGTGGTTAAGGAAACAGTTAATAGCTGTGCGGATGTACAGCAGAGCTGGGCTAAAGGTTTGGTTAATGCCATTTTAAGGCGTTTTTTAAGAGAACAGGAAACACTGCTCAGTCATCTGGATGCCTCATGGGAAACTCAGTATGCCTACCCACAGTGGCTTATCCGCCGTATCAAGCAGTCCTGGCAGAAAACCGTCTGGCCAGAGGCTTCAGTCACTATTCAGGAAATTCTGCAGGCCGGCAATCAGCGCCCGCCCATGACGTTGAGAGTGGCTCATAGTGAGGATATTTCAGCGTATAAACAAAGCCTGCAGGAACGGCACATTAGCTTTTATCAAAGTAAGCTATATGATCACACTATCGTGCTGGATAATCCCTGTGCGGTAGAGCAATTGCCGGGTTTTAAACAGGGACAGGTCTCGGTTCAGGACGGAGCGGCACAACTGGCGGCTTTGCTGCTGGATGTACAGCCCGGGCAGCGGGTTCTGGATGCCTGTGCCGCACCGGGCGGCAAAACCTTGCATATCATGGATACTCAGCCTCAACTACAGTCTCTGCTGGCACTGGATGTCAGCGAACAACGTCTGGCCAGGGTGGCAGAAAGCCGTCAGCGTCTGCAGATGGATGCCGGGAAACTGCAACTGGTGTCGGCGGATGCCAGTGACAGAGACTGGTGGGACGGGCAGTTATTTGATCGTATTCTGCTGGATGCCCCCTGTTCAGCCACAGGCGTTATCCGGCGTCATCCGGATATTAAGGTATTAAGGCGGGACAGTGATATTCCGGCTCTGGTGCAATTACAGGCCGAGATCCTTAATAACCTGTGGACTATGCTTAAACCCGGCGGGCGTCTGCTCTATGCCACATGCTCTATACTCAGAGAAGAAAATGACCGGCAGATTGAACACTTTTTAGAACACAATAGTCAAACCCTGAATGATGCACGGGAAATAAGCATTACCGGGGACTGGGGGCATGCCATGCCTGCTGGCCGGCAGATCCTGCCCGGTGAACAGCATATGGATGGTTTTTATTATGCCTTACTGGAAAAACAGGAAAAATAATTTAATGAAAGCGATGCAAGGTATTTTTAAGCGCTTATGAACACGACCGTGGTTGCACAATCCGCTGAGCCTGAACCGGTGAGGAGCAAACAACGCTGTGCCAGATGCCAGTTTTTTGCCCTGCTGTTGCTGGGTATTGTCGGTTCCGGCGGCATTTTTGTTGTGTTTAATGTGCTGCCGCAATACACAGAACAGCAGAAGTTTAGTGTTAATTTAGTTAAAACCTATGCTCAGGGTGAGCATATTCTGATTGATGCGGATCTGAGTATGAATTTTTCCAGTGCAGTCATTGAGGCGCTGGAAAACGGGATTCCTCTGACTATTGCCGTAGAAGTGCAGGTGTATCGTCAGCGAAGATGGTGGTCGGATGTCATTATCAAGGAATCCCAGCAGTTGTTTGAACTGGCCTACCATCCATTGACCAATGTGCATGTGGTCAGAAACCTGGCGACTCAGGATCGCTACAGCTTTAACAGCCGGGAAGAGGCTCTGCAGGTACTGGGTACCATCCGTGGCGCCCATCTACTGGAAAAACAGCAGCTTAAGGCTGATCAGCAATATTATGTGCAGATCCATACCCTGTTGGACATTAACCATTTGCCTCCGGCTTTGCGCCAGATTGCGGCTCTGTCACCGGCCTGGCGGCTGGAAAGCAACTGGTCACGTTGGCCAATACTGATTAAAAATCAGAAAAAGAAACCGGCTAAAAATCAGATGGCTCTCCCGGAATCCGCAGGGGCACAGCCATGATACGCAAGCTATTCGGTGGTCCTCTGGCCATTTTTATTCTGGTAATACTGCTGCTGTTTTCATTACGCATGATCAACAGCGCCTCCATGGATGCAGAACAGTTCCAGCAGCTTTATTATCTGCTGCTGGCGGTCAACCTGGTTATTCTGGTGATGCTGGTATTTTTGATTGCCCGCCAGGCCTGGCGTTTACTGCGTCAGCTGCGCCAGCATGTGGCCGGTGCCCGGCTGACCCTGCGCATGGTTATTATCTTTGTTTCCCTGGCCATTTTACCGGCTCTGGTGGTTTATACCTTTTCCATTCAGTTTATTAACCGCAGTATTGACAGCTGGTTTGATGTGACGGTGGAAAAGGCTCTGGAAGATGCGCTAACCCTGAGCCGCTCAGCGGTTGATGAACGCAAAAAAAGTTTGCTGCGGCAAATCCGTCGGCTCACCAATGAAACACTTAAAGATCTGACCACCCTGACCGTGGTTTCACTGAGCGAAATACGCGAAAAAAGCGGTGTGGATGAAGTGACGCTGATGACCTCAAGAGGCCGGATACTGGGTTCCAGCTCCGTTGAAGAGGGTGACTTTGTGCCCGATCTGCCCAGTTCAGATCTGTTACTGCCCCTGCAGCAGGGGCGGGATCATGTGGTGCTGGATCTGGATGATGATTCCAGTCGAACCATCCGGGTGCTGGTGCGTATTCCCTATAATGATAAAGACTATCTTATCCTGCAGGCACTGTCTCCCATCAGCGAGCGGCAGCATCGGCTGGCAGCCAGTGTGCAGCAGGCCTATTCAGAATATAAAGGGCTGGTCTATCTGCGTAAGCCCCTTAAAATCAGCTTTACCCTGACCCTGTCTCTGGTGCTGCTGTTGGGTATTTTAAGTGCTGTCTGGGCGGCGTTCTTTTCTGCCCGTCGTATTGCCGAACCGGTTCGGGATCTGGCCGAAGGCACCAGGGCAGTGGCGGAAGGGGAATATCACAAACCCATTCCCCTGTTAAATGATGATGACTTTGGTCTGTTAATCCAGTCTTTTAATAAAATGGTGCGCCGTTTGTCCCAGACTCATAATGCTCTGGAAAAAAGCCATGAACAGGCCAAGCGTCAGCGGGATTATCTGGAAGTGGTGCTGAGCAACCTGTCCTCCGGAATTATCAGTCTCTCAGAAAACAAGGAGATCCGCACCAGTAATCCTGAAGCCAGTGTAATTCTGGGTATTAATGTTAATGAATACCTGGGCCAGTCCCTGTTTCAGCTGGCCAGAGAAAAGCCGGAACTGGAATCCCTGGTGCGCTGGATAATGAGTTCTGTTCAGAACCGGGTAAAACACTGGAGTGAAGAAATTACCCTGATAGAAGCCGATGGCCGTAAAAACCTGCTCTGCCGGGGTACGGCTCTGGCGGACGGTGGCTATGTAATTGTTATCGAAAATGTCACTTCACTGGTGCAGGCTCAAAGAGATGCAGCCTGGGGTGAAGTGGCCCGCCGTCTGGCACATGAGATTAAAAATCCGCTGACACCTATTCAGCTATCGGCTGAGCGCATTCGTCATAAATACCTGAAAACCATGGATGAAAAAAATGCTGAAACCATGGACCGTCTGACCTCCACCATTATTCATCAGGTGGACAGTATGAAAGAAATGGTTAAAGCTTTTTCAGAATACGCCAAGATGCCCGAACTGAAAATGCAGACCCTGGATATTGAAAGTTTATTGATGGAAGTGGTTGATTTGTACCGCGGCAGCGATAAACTGACCATTAAACAGGAACTGGGGATTGGCGGCACTCTGGTAGAAGTGGATCAGGGGCGTTTGCGCCAGGTTTTTCATAATCTGATTAAAAATGCCATTGAAGCCGCCGGGGATAATGAAAAAATTATTTTACAGGTTAAAACTCACCTGGAAGAACTGAACAAGCAAAACTGGTGCGTGCTGGAACTGACTGATAACGGTTCCGGATTCCCGGAGGATATGCTGGCCAATATCTTTGACCCTTATGTCACCAATAAACCCAAGGGGACGGGACTGGGACTGGCGATTGTGAAAAAGATTATTGAAGAGCACGGCGGTTCAATTCTGGCAGAAAATGCGCCGCCGGGCGGAGCCCGGGTGGTGATAAGATTACCTGCTGTATAAGAAATTAATGATTCAGTAGCCATGTGGAAATTGCCTGGGAGCGTGGGCATCTTGCCCACGTCAATGAGCCGGATTGTTCCGCTTTTCTGATGCGGGCAGGATGCCCGCACTCCCAGGTTATACTGAACAATGACTAAAGACTTTGGTACTTGAGGAAATAAAATGGCATCTGCCTATATACTTGTTGTTGATGATGAACCGGATATCCGGGAACTGGTGCAGGAGATCCTGCAGGATGAAGCTTATGAAGTCGAAATTGCCGAAAACGGCCAGCAGGCCCGGGAAATGGTTCAGAAAAGAACCCCGGATCTGGTGTTACTGGATATCTGGATGCCGGATATTGACGGTATCAGCTTATTAAAAGAATGGTATGAAAGTGATGATACCAGCCGTTTTCCAGTCATTATGATGTCCGGACACGGCACCGTGGAAACAGCGGTTGAGGCTACCCGTCTGGGTGCCTATGATTTTCTGGAAAAACCACTGTCACTGGCCAAGCTGCTGCTCACCGTAGAACATGCCCTGGAAGCCTATAAACTGGATAAGGAAAACCAGGATATGCGTCATCAGCTTTTGTCGGTTGATGAGCCGGTAGGCAAGAGCAAGGTTAACCAGGAACTGCGCAGAGAGATAGAGCAGATTGCCCAGCATGACAGCCGGGTGCTGTTTGTGGGTGAGCCGGGCAGCGGCAAAAGCAAGTACTCCAGGCTGCTGCATCGTTTAAGTCCCCGGGCGGATCAGCCCTATATTGAACTGGGGGTGGCGACACTGGATCCGCAAAACTCAGCACGGGAACTGTTTGGTTCCGAGCAGGATGGGCGAACTTATTATGGTCTGCTGGAACAGGCCGGCAAGGGGACCCTGTATATTGATGATATCGGCGATATGGATCCGGCCACCCAGGGCCGACTACTCAGTACTCTGGAGACCGGTCGTTTTCAGCGTATGGGTGGCAGCGAAGCCATTACCCTGAACTGCCGGATCATTACGGCCACCCATTATTCCCTGGAACAACTGGTTAAGGAAAACAAATTTAAATCTGAGCTGTATTTTCAGCTTAATGTGCTGCAGGTTAAAGTCCCGCCCCTGCGGGAACATTGTGAAGATGTGCCTGAACTGCTGAATTATTACCGCGACCGTTTTGTGCAGCAGGAACAGTTTAATTACCGCAGTTTTTCCATTGCCGCTTTAAACCGTTTGCGTAATTACACCTGGCCGGGTAATCTGCTGGAACTGAAAAATATGGTGCAGCGCCTGTTAATTGTGTCCGATGAGGAAACCATTTCTCTGGAAGAAGTTGAACTGCAACTGGCACAGAAATATGAAAGTTCTGGTGGGGAATTTGGTCTGGGGGCATCGGACAGTTCCGGCAGTGATGCTCTGCAGAGCCTGTTTGATCATCCCTTAAAAGAAGCCCGGGAAATGTTTGAAAAGGCTTACCTGGAACAGAAATTAATTGAAGTTGGCGGCAGTGTGGGTAAAGTAGCCCAACTGGCCGGTGTTGAACGTACCCATTTATATCGTAAAATGAAATCTCTGGGTATTGATGCCAAAAAAATTGTAGCCAAAGCAAAATAAAACCCGGTTACGGTCAGTGCTGCTGACTGCTTATAATAACTATGCGTACAGCTAACCATATATAGACAAGTATAATGAAAATTCTGATTTTAGGAGCCGGACAGGTCGGCTCTTCTCTGGCGGAAAATCTGGCCAGTGAAGATAATGATATCACCGTTGTTGATGTGGACGGCCGCCGTCTGGGCGTACTGCAGGACCGACTGGATATCCGAACGGTCAGGGGCAAGGGATCACATCCTAATATACTGTTAAAAGCCGGTTGTGATGATGCCGATATGCTCATTGCCGTCACCAATAGTGACGAAACCAATATGATTGCCTGCCAGGTGGCCTATACCATTTTCCATACACCCACCAAAATTGCCCGGGTTCGCTCCAACCAGTACCTCATTCATCCTGAACTGTTTACCAATGATGCCTTACCTGTGGATGTACTGATCAGTCCGGAACAGCTGGTAACAGATTATATTAAGCGTCTGATTGAATACCCCGGTGCTCTGCAGGTGCTGGATTTTGCCGGAGGACAGGTACAGCTGGTGGCGGTTCGAGCCTTTAAGGGTGGCCCCTTATTGGGCCATGAACTGCAGGAAATCCGCAAACACATGCCCAATATTGATACCCGGGTAGCCGCTATTTACCGCAAGGGACGCCCTATCATTCCCAAGGGCGATACCATTATTGAAGAAAACGATGAAGTATTCTTTATTGTGGACAGGCGCAATACTCGTAAGGTTATGTCGGAACTGCGCCGAGTGGACAAGCCCTTTAAACGGATTATGATTGCCGGCGGCGGTAATATCGGTCAGCGTCTGGCGCGAACCCTGGAAGGGCGGCTGCATGTCAAGATCATTGATCATAGCCCGGCCAACACACGAATGCTGTCTGAAGAGCTGGAAAAAACCATTGTCCTGCTCGGTGATGTTTCTGATGAAGAACTGCTGATTGAAGAAAATATTGAAGGCACCGATGTGTTCTGTGCCCTTACCAATGATGATGAGGCTAATATTATGTCGGCCCTGCTGGCCAAGCGACTGGGCGCACGCAAGGTGATGGCGCTGATTAACCGGGCCGCCTATGTGGATCTGGTGGAAAGTGGTGAAATTGATATCGCTATCTCACCCCAGGAAGCCACTATCGGCAGTTTGCTGGCCCATGTGCGCCGTGGTGATGTGGAAATGGTGCACTCACTGCGTAAAGGCGCCGCAGAAGCCATTGAAGCCATTGCCCATGGAGATAAGAAAACCTCCAAAGTAGTGGGGCGTGCGGTGGAGGATATTCCCCTGCCTCCGGGTACCACCATTGGTGCCATTGTACGTAATGGCGAGGTGATTATTGTGCATCATGATACGGTAATAGAATCGGATGATCACGTTATACTGTTTCTGGTGGATAAGCGTCATATTATTGATGTGGAGCGACTCTTCCAGGTGGCTGTTACCTTTATCTAGGCTGTAAAGCACACTATGCAACCCCTTGTTATTTTACGTATTGTCGGCCTGCTGCTAATGGTCTTCAGTACCACGGTGCTCCCGCCCATAGCGGTGTCGCTCTGGTATCAGGACTCAGAAATTAATGCTTTTATTCATGCTTTTCTTGTTATTTTGCTGTCCGGTCTATTTATCTGGCTGCCGGTGCGCAATATGCGCAAGGAGCTCAGGATCCGTGACGGCTTTGTAGTTGTGGTGCTGTTCTGGTTTGTCTTCGGTCTGGTGGGTTCCCTGCCCCTTTATCTGTCACACAGTCTGGAGGCGACCTTTACTGATGCTCTGTTTGAATCCATTTCTGCTCTGACTACAACCGGAGCTACAGTATTTACCGGCCTGGATGACCTGCCCAAATCCATTTTATTTTATCGCCAGCAAATGCAGTGGCTGGGCGGTATGGGTATTATTGTACTGGCGGTAGCGGTACTGCCCATGCTGGGTATTGGTGGCATGCAGTTATACCGTGCGGAAACACCGGGACCCATTAAGGACAATAAACTGACCCCCCGCATCACCGAAACCGCCAAGGCGCTCTGGTATATTTACCTGGGGTTAACCATCACCTGTGCGCTGGCCTACTGGGCTGCCGGTATGAGTCTGTTTGATGCGGTCGGCCACAGTTTTTCTACGGTAGCCATTGGCGGTTTTTCTACCCATGATGCCTCTATCGGATATTTTGATAATAAACTCATTGAAATGATCGCCGGTTTTTTTATGCTCATTGCCGGGGTCAATTTTGCCCTGCATTTCAGTGCTCTGCGTATGCGCAGCATAAAACACTATTTTTATGATGTGGAATTTAAGGTTTATCTGATGATCCTGGCTACGGCATCAGCCATATCGGTGCTGTACCTGCATTACTCCACGACGTTTGAAAGCTGGGGTGATGCCCTGCACCATGGTATTTTTCAGACCATTTCCATTGGTACTACGGCCGGTTTTACTACGGCGGATTATTATAACTGGCCAGGTTTTCTGCCGGTTATGTTACTGTTTATCAGTTTTGTCGGCGGTTGTGCCGGTTCCACCGGCGGCGGCATGAAAGTGATCCGTTTTATTCTGTTATTTAAACAGGGGCTGAGGGAAATTTTCCGACTTGTTCATCCCAGTGCCCAGATCCCCGTTAAAATCGGTGGCAAGGCCATGTCAGAAAATGTCAGTAATGCCATCTGGGGCTTTTTTGCCCTCTATGTGGCCAGTTTCAGTATTATGATGCTGCTGTTAATGGCCAGTGGACTGGACCAGGTGACGGCCTTTTCAGCTCTGGCTGCCTGTCTGAACAATCTGGGACCAGGCCTGGGGGATGTCGGTGCCAATTATCAGGGGATTAATGACTTTTCCAAATGGGTACTGTGTTTTGCCATGCTGCTGGGAC
>JALTKC010000496.1 GCA_027076245.1 Gammaproteobacteria bacterium | reverse complement strand
CCCAGTACAGCAGTAAACAGTCTCGCCTGGAACAGATGCACAATCGTCAGAATCGGGTAAAGGAAGAAATTGCCGAAATTGAACAGCAAACAGAAGAACATAAAGAGCTGATTGAAGAAGCTACTGAACGGTTGCATCTTGCTCTGGAACAGATTGAAGAATTTTCCCTGCAACGTGATCAGCTTACTGAGGAACGTGAGACTTACCGGGAACAACTGGAAGAAATTCGTATTAAAGCCAGAGAAGACCGGGAAAACTCCCATGCTCTGGAAATCCGTTTGCGCGGCATTAAGACCGAGCTATCCTCCATTGAACAGGCGCTGGTGCGTCTGCGCTCACAGCTGGAACAATTGTCCCATCGTAGGGAACAGTTAAAAGAACTTATCCAGCACGATGATGATCCGGTTCAGCAGCTTAATGAAGAACTGGAATCGCATCTGGAAGCCAGGGTGGCCGTGGAAGAGCAGCTTGCTCAGGCCCGTCAGAAGGTAGAAGAACTGGAGCATACCTTAAGAGAATACGATCATAAACGTGCCCAGGTGGAAAATAATCTGCAGCAGCTGCGTTCAGAGCTTGAAACCATTCGCCTGTCCTCACAGGAACTGACCGTACGCAGACAGACTCTAAAAGAGCAGGTGGATGAATCCGGATTTGCCCTGGAAGAACTCTTTATGGGGATGCCGCAGGAAGCCAGTGAAGCTCTGTGGAAATCAGAAGTGGATGCCCTGGCCCAGAAAATTCAGCGGCTGGGCTCTATTAACCTGGCGGCTATCGATGAGTATAAGGAACAGTCGGAACGTAAAACCTATCTGGATGCCCAGAATGAAGATTTGCTTAAATCTCTGGAAACTCTTGAAGGTGCTATTGCCAAAATTGACCGGGAAACCCGAACCCGCTTCCGGGAAACCTTTGACAGGATCAACGCCGGTGTACAACGCCTGTTTCCCAAGCTGTTTGGCGGAGGCCATGCCTATCTGGAGCTGACTGGAGACGATCTGCTTAATACCGGGGTGACCATTATGGCGCGTCCGCCCGGTAAACGGAACAGCACCATTCACCTGCTTTCCGGTGGTGAAAAAGCCATGACGGCGGTGGCTCTGGTATTTGCCATTTTTGAACTGAATCCGGCACCGTTCTGTATGCTGGATGAAGTGGATGCACCACTGGATGAGGCTAATGTCGGGCGCTTCTGTGCCATGGTAAAAGAAATGTCTGAACAGGTGCAGTTTATTTATATTACGCACAATAAAACCACTATGGAGATGTCCGATCATCTCTGTGGTGTTACAATGAAGGAACCCGGTGTTTCCCGAATTGTGGATGTGGATATCAACGAAGCCGTGGAAATGGTGGAAAGTTAGGAACTGATCAAAGGACTATGGACAAACTTACATTTTTACTGATTATTGCGGGTATCGGCGTTGTGCTGCTGGTGGCCATGTTTACTTATTATAAACATCATAAAAAAATTAATGATGAAATTAAAAGTTTTAATAATCATGCGCACAATATTGATGATGTGTTATTAAAAGAACACGGTGAACAACTAATCGATGATACTGAACTGCCGGGATCTTTTTCTGCCAGTCGAAATGATAATTTTGATATTGAGCAGGTCAATCTGAGTAATGATTCGGTAGCTCACAATAGTGCTCTAAACAAACATGAAGAAAAGAACGACGGTGAGCTGGTTGATGGTGTTTATATTAATACCAAGCGTGTTATCAGTCAGAACAATACAAATACTACACCGTCGTTTAAAACTCAGACGGATACTTTTGCGGCCCATAAAAATCAGGTTTCGGCTAAACACAATGAGCAGACTGAAGATTCAGTACCACCCGTTGAAAACAATGCTGTAACTCAGCCATTGTCTGCTGAAGCTACCCCCGAACCTGAACAGAAAGTAACGGAACCATCCCCTGAAACAACTTCCAGCGAAAATATAACTCAGGCTGTTGAACAGGCTGAACCTGCTGCAGTCAGTAAACCGAAGCAGCCACAGCAGACCATTAAAATTATGCCGGTATCTTTGCCTGAAGGGGTTGAGGATTTAATTATTTCCCATAGTATCCTGGCAAAGGATAAATATTTTAGCGGTACTGAACTGTACCAGGCGCTGGAAAGAGCCGGACTGCAGTTCGGTGAAATGAATATTTATCATTATCCCGGGGATAATAATCCCAATACCTGGGCCTTATTCAGTGTCGCCAATATTGTTGAACCGGGCACTTTTGATACCGACCCTGCCGCAGCAGAAAAATTCAGTACACCGGGGATCTCATTGTTTATGCGCCTGCCGGCAAAAACTGATAATTATCAGGCTTATGAAAAATTGCTGGAAATTGCTCGTAAGCTGGCTGATGAACTCAAGGGTGAATTGTGCGATGAAACACGTAGCCAGTTAACCCGCCAGGCCATCAGCTATAAAAAAGAACAGATCCGTAAACTGAATTTTGAAATCGCCAAGGCAGAACGACTGGCGGGTATGGCCCATTAGGCCATTAATTATCTAAAATATGTCAAAGCAGAACACGCCCACTGAAATTGAACGGGAAATACAGTCCTTAAAAGAACAGTTAAATTACCATGCCCACCGTTACTACGTGCTGGATGATCCTGAGATACCGGATGCCGAGTATGACAAACTGTTCCGCCGCCTTGAATACCTTGAGCAGCAGCATCCAGAATTAATTACTCTGGATTCTCCCACCCAGCGGGTTGGGGGCAAGGTTCTGGATCACTTTAAACAGGTGACCCATGAAATCCCCATG
>JALTKC010000495.1 GCA_027076245.1 Gammaproteobacteria bacterium | reverse complement strand
TTTTTTTAAAACTAACGTAAAAAAGCTTATGAAAAACGGAATAATATAGTTTTCCGAAATTTCATTATGTATAATTGCCGGGCTTGCTGAACAGATGATATTAGACCGGGTATTATTTACCATTCAGCCTCAACAGACGCAATAAACCCGTCTTAAACTGCGGGGAAAAAAACAGACACAAATCTTATGCTCCTGAATCAAAAAACTGATTTTGATGAATACTCTAAACTCAGGGTAGCCATCATCTCTGATACTCATGAATTACTGGCACCGGAAATTGTCGGTGAGATCAAAGAATGCGATCTGGCTATTCATGCCGGAGATATTGGTAATAGTGATGTGCTGAAAATGATGCAACCTAAATCTGGCCATATTGTTGCGGTAGCCGGCAATAATGACAAGCCTTATTTATGGGAGTTTAAAGACTGGAATCTGGTAAAAAATCTGCCTCAGCAGTTGGAACTAAGCATGCCCGGCGGCCGGATTGCGGTTGAACACGGTCACAGGCATGATATGTACAAGCCTGCTCACAGTGATTTAAGGAATGCACATCCACAGGCCCGTTTGATCATATACGGCCATACCCATATTCAGGTCATTGATACTGAAGATGAAGAACATCATGTGTTAAATCCGGGTGCTGCCGGTTTTACTCGCAATAAAGGCGGCCCTTCCTGCATCATTCTGACGATTGAAAACGACAGCTGGGACTACCAGGTACTTAAGTTTTCGGAAGTCTAGTCCTGCCTCGGTAATACCTTATTCAGGTAAAAATAACCAAATACAGCAGATAACGTTGAACCCAGTAAAATACCCAGGCGATCATGCATCAGATTGGCTGTCGTACCTCCCTGTTCAAATGCCAGAGAGCCGATAAACAGACTCATAGTAAAGCCTACCCCGCAGATAAATGCTATGCCGTATATCTGTTTCCAGCCAGTATTTCTGGGTAAAGCGGCAATATTCAGTTTTACAGCAATATAGCTGAATAAAAATATCCCTATCTGCTTGCCGAAAAACAGACCAAGAATAATACCCAGAGGTACCGGTTCAGTGAGGGTATTCAGGGTAATCCCTTCAAGTGACACCCCGGCATTAAAAAAGGCAAATACCGGCATAATAAAGAACACCACGCTGTTGCGTAAATCATGCTCCAGGTTAATCAGGGGCGAACTTTCATCTGCTGAAGAGGTTTTTAAGGGTATAAAAAAGGCCAGAATAACACCGGCCAAAGTTGCATGAACGCCGGATTTTAATACGGCCACCCACAGCACGACACCGGTCAGGATATAAGGTGTGAGTTTACGAACATTCTGGCTGTTTATTAAGGCCAGGATCAGCATACAGGCAGAAGCTATCACCAGGCTGGTAAAAGACAGATCGCTGGTATAAAACACTGCAATAATAATAATGGCACCCATATCATCCATAATGGCCAGGGATACAAGGAAAATCTTCAATGAAGGCGGTACTCGTTTCCCAAACAGAGACAGTATGCCCAGTGCAAAGGCAATATCCGTAGCTGTTGGAATGGCCCAGCCTGCAAGGGCTATCGGATCGTTCCAGTTGATATAGGCATAAATGATACCGGGTATAATCATGCCGCCGAAAGCGGCAATGGCAGGTAAGATAATATTTCTTGGTGAGGACAGCTCACCTTCAATCAGTTCTTTTTTAAGCTCCAGGCCTATTAACAGGAAAAATACGGCCATAAGTCCGTCATTTATCCATAACACCAGAGGCTTAGCAATATCCAGGGCACCAATTCTAACTTCAACCGGTATCTTTAATAATTCACCATAGAGATCTCTAAGGGGGGAATTCGCAGAAATTAAAGCCAGAACAGCCGCAATTAAAAGTAGAATTCCACCGGCACTTTCTTTTTTTAAAAACTCTCGAAGATAATTAATAATAATATTTCCCTGTCCGGACATTTATTTATCCAATATTCCAGTTGATTGATTGTTACATGGTTCCTGTTACATAGTTCCTGTCACACGGTTCCCTGAGTTATTTTAAAGTCAATTCTTTATGAAATACAGTCTTTCCGGAAATATCTGAAATTCAATTGGCGGAACAGGTAAGCCTGTGGATAAGTCTGTGAATAAACTTTGTGTAAATAAACTATATGCCATGAAATCAGCAGTTTATGATATATATGTTATCTATTGCAATAATAAAGCATGATAAAATAAACTCTTTTAAAACAAAAGGATAGTAGTTTCTTGTTTATTGCTATTGACAAAGCTGTAAAAATTCATACGATTTTTGTTGGATTTTTCTAAAAGTGATTAGAACTGAATAACTTTTAGAAAAACAGAATGACCGGTCAAATTACTGGCCTAAGAACTGTCTTTATAGGAGGGAGATTTTAAGTTGACTCGATTCAGCCTTTCTTTATGCTATGATATTATTCATATCAATTCGAATATCATTAAATTGGAACCCATTATGACTGTATCCAGACTATTATTAACCATTGTACTTCTATTAAGTTTAACAGCCTGTGGTGGCGGTGATACTGAAGTCAAAAGCACAACCATGACAACCACTACGACAACAACCATGGGGCAGGAGTTAATGGATCTGAACGAAAGTTACCAGCGCGGCATTATTAATGAAAAAGAATATAATAAAGCCAAAGAGAAGATTATGAAGCGTTACGATAATTAGTGTGCATCTGTTATGCCGGAAATTGCACTGGAACAGTTAAAGCAGACCATTTCCAGAAACTGCCATATTTCTGATGCCCAGTATGCAGGTAACTATACCCTGTGTATTTATC
>JALTKC010000494.1 GCA_027076245.1 Gammaproteobacteria bacterium | reverse complement strand
CCATTTTAACAGATTCTGGCGGTTTTCAGGTATTCAGCCTGGGGGAACTGCGTAAAATTACTGAGCAGGGGGTTACTTTCGCCTCTCCTGTGGACGGCAGTAAGGTATTTATGGGACCGGAAGAATCCATGCAGGTACAACGTACTCTGGGTTCTGATATTGTTATGATTTTTGATGAATGCACCCCTTATCCTGCTACTGAAGCAGAAGCCCGCATTTCAATGGAACTGTCGCTGCGCTGGGCACAGCGTTCCAAAAATGAATTTCAGCGACTGGCCCCGCAGGGGGAAGACAGTTCAGCTCTGTTCGGTATTATTCAGGGCGGCATGTACCCTGAATTAAGAGATATTTCCCTTAAAGGACTGACCGACATTGGTTTTGACGGCTATGCCATTGGCGGCCTTTCTGTGGGTGAGCCCAAAGAGGAAATGATAAAAATTCTGGAACATACGACACCGCAGATGCCGCAGGACAAGCCCCGTTATTTAATGGGTGTCGGGCGTCCGGAAGATATTGTGGAAGCGGTACGTCGGGGCGTGGATATGTTTGACTGTGTTATGCCCACCCGTAATGCCCGTAATGGTCATTTATTTACCCATCAGGGAGTGGTTAAAATCCGCAACCAGAAACATCAGTTCGATACCCGTCCTCTGGATGAAACTTGTGGCTGTTATACCTGTCAAAACTATTCCCGCTCTTATTTGCGTCATCTTGATAAAAGCAATGAAATGCTGGGAGCCCGTTTAAATACCCTGCACAATCTTTATTATTATCAGGAGTTGATGCAGGGGATCAGAGAGGCGATAGAACAGGGGCGTTTTGAACAATTTGCTCAGGAATTTTATGATAAAAGACAATGAAGCCCCTAAATCCCTTGATTTTGTGGCATAATAGCGCCACTTGATTTAACTGATCTGTAAAAATTTAAGTCCGTTTGTAACTATTTAGCTTCAATGAAAGCACCGTAGAGTGATTGGCTGCAGGTACTGTATTTACGGGGTTTATGAAAACATGGATGTTTTCGTAAAGTGATACATGGATGTACTTGAGCGTCCCCGAAAATACAGTACCTGCAGACAATCACGGTCAAGTATGCTGAATAGTTACATCCGTTTTTAGTAATAATTAAGGAAAAAAAATGAGTTTTTTTATTGAAGATGCATACGCCGAAGGCGCTGCTGCAGCGGGTGCTGCTCCGGATCTAATCTCCCAGTTAATGGTTTTCGGTGGTATTTTTGTAATTTTCTACTTGCTGTTTATCCGTCCCCAGAACAAGAAAATGAAAGAACATCAGGCCATGATTGATGCTCTGAAAAAAGGGGATGAAGTGGTCACTAATGGCGGCCTGTTAGGTAAGGTTGTTGGCCTGCATGACGGCTTTGTGACCATTGAAGTCGGCAATGATATCAGACTGAATGTTCAGCGTGTTGCTATTGCGACCATCCAGCCTAAAGGTACCATTAAGGGTATCAAGGATTAAAATTATACACATATCTTAAAAAGCCTGTCTTTCATTAAATGTAAGTTCAGGCTTTTTTGTTTGTTTTAACTCTGCAACATTTAATACAAAGCTAACGAATATGCTTAATCATTATCCTCTGTGGAAATACATCCTGATCATTATGATCATTGTTGTCAGTGCTTTTTACGCACTGCCGAATATTTATGGTGAAGATCCTGCACTGCAGGTTGCCGCTTCATCCCGTAATGCCAAAATTACTGATCAGACCCTGGCCCAGCTTGCTCAGCAGTTTGAGAAAGAAGGAATTCATTACCGATCAGCTAAAATGTCTGAAACCGGCTTACTGTTCCGCTTTAAGAATGAAGAAGAACAGCTAAAAGCCAAAAAAATCGCTGAATCCACATTAGGCGATGGTTATGCAGTCGCATTAAACCTGGCACCGGCTACCCCGCAATGGTTACTGGATATGAACGGCAAACCCATGTATCTGGGGCTGGACTTACGGGGCGGGGTGTATTTCCTGATGCAGGTTGATATGGACGCTGCCATCATCAAGTCGGTAAATACTTATGTCAGCGATTCCCGATCCATTCTGCGTAAAGCTAAGGTGCGTTATCTGGGCAGTAAGCGGGTGGACAATGATGTCGTTATTCGTTTTAAAACAGCCGAACTGCGTGACAAGGGCTATGATGTACTGCGCCGGGAAATGCGGGATCTGTCATTTACGGAAAAAGATGACGGCAAATCCTATATTCTGCGTGGCCGTTTGAGTGAAGCCAAGCTTAAGGAACTGAAAATGTTTGCCCTTAAGCAGAACATTACCACCCTTAGAAAACGGATTGATGAAAAATTCCATGGTCTGGTGGAGCCGATTATTCAACAGCAGGGTGAGGATCGGATAGTGATTCAGTTACCCGGTATTCAGGATACTGCCGGCGCAAAAGACATTCTGGGTGCCACCGCGACTCTGGAATACCGTGCGGTAGATGAAGAGCATACTGTAGAAGAAGCCTTAAGCGGACGGGTACCGCCCGGTTCCAAAATTTATTATACCCGGGAAAGAAAAGAAGGCAGTCGTGTGATACCGGCTGTTCCGGTATTGCTGAAAAAACGGGTCATTGTCACCGGTGAGCATGTGACCAATGCTCAGGCTGGTATTGATCCAGATACCGGTGGTGCCAAGGTGAATGTTTCCCTGGACGGCTACGGCGGTAAACGCATGGGCGCTTTTACCAAGGACAATATCGGTAAGCGCATGGCCGTAGTTTATCTGGAAACCAAACAGGAAACGGTACGTGACAAGGACGGTAATATTGTGCGTGACGAACATGGCAAGCCTGTGGTTAAACGT
>JALTKC010000493.1:344-10790 GCA_027076245.1 Gammaproteobacteria bacterium | reverse complement strand
GGTACTAACCCGGTATGTTTTTTAATCCGGCCTTGACAGGTTTTCTGGCATTGATGGTGTTTTACAGGTTTTTAAATATCTCAGGGCTGATATCTTTTATTATAAATTAATGGCTTGATGAGGCAAATAATACTTGTTAAGAATATCCTTAAATTCTGGTGTTTGTCTGTAAAAACATGATATTATAAATTGTATTTAATAGAAGTAATGCCATTCAGGTACCTTAAATGGGACAAAAAACACGATTTAATCTGGAAGACTGGGATTTTCCAGAGGAAAAAACCACTCAGGACTATAAAACGGACACTGTTCTGCCTGATGAGGCCATTGATGAATTTGGAGTGGATGTCAGTCTGGATTCCATGATAGAAGAAGCAGAGAATACCCCTGGCGGTAAGGCCCAGCTCTTTATTAACAGGAACTTTGACAACGGCCGGGATCTTTCTCAGGAAGAGGATGCTTTCAAAAAACAGATTGAAGATCTGTTTGAACTATTAGAACTGGAAAAAGCTGCCGATAAAAATGAAGGTATTCGTGTTTACCAGACCGATTCATCACCTTCCAGACCCTGGCGTTTTCACTGATTGTTTTTAAGCTAAAAATTTTAATGAATCAGTGGCATCCGGGCAGGTCATTGGTTATAATGCACGCTCTCTGCTGGTCCCCTCGCAATGATAAGCCGTAAACCCAGCCAGGTCCGGAAGGAAGCAACTGTAGCGGCCGACTCATGTGCCGGGGTGTGGCTGGCAGAGACTTTCTAAAAAATCACCCACCTAATCTTTTTTATTCTTTCTGTTGTCCGTTCTGTATTTAAGCTATAATTCTGCTAAAAATTTAGTTACAAAAATAATAAGTATTCAGAAAACTAAAGGAATCTATGGAATACCAGGTTCTGGCGCGTAAATACCGTCCAAAAACATTCACCTCCATGATGGGGCAGGAGCATGTACTTAAGGCTCTGGCTAATGCGCTGGAAACTGAACGCCTGCACCATGCTTATCTGTTTACAGGCACTCGTGGTGTGGGTAAAACCACCGTTGCCAGAGTGCTGGCCAAAGCTCTGAACTGTGAGCAGGGGATAACGTCAGAACCCTGTGGGCAATGCGCTGCCTGCCAGGAAATTGATCAGGGCCGTTTTGTGGATCTGATTGAAGTGGATGCTGCCTCCAGAACCCGAGTTGAGGATACCCGGGAACTGCTGGATAATGTCCAGTATGCTCCGACCCGCGGCCGTTTTAAAATCTACCTGATTGATGAAGTGCACATGCTGTCCGGGCATAGCTTTAATGCTCTGCTTAAAACTCTGGAAGAGCCGCCGCCGCACGTTAAATTTCTGCTGGCAACCACTGATCCGCAAAAATTACCCGTTACTATCCTGTCACGCTGTCTGCAGTTTAACCTTAAACGCCTGAATATAGAGCAGCTTGAACAGCAGATGCGGACAATTTTACAGGCTGAAAATATTACTTATGAAGAAGCGATATTAAAGCCTCTTGCCATTGCCGCAGACGGTTCCATGCGTGATGCCCTGAGTCTGCTTGATCAGGCCATTGCCTATTGTAATGGTACTCCCAATCTGGCCAATGTTGAGGCTATGCTGGGTAGTGTTCATAAAGACTGGATTTATAATCTGCTTGCAGCCCTGGCGAATAATAATGGGGCGGAACTGATCACTCAAAGCCGACAACTGGCGGAGCAGGGACTGGATGTTAATACCGTTCTGGCGGAACTGATTTCCATGCTGCAGCGTATTGCCCTGTGCCAGATGGTACCGGACATAGTCGATGACAGTTATGGCGATAAGGATTCAGTAGAGCAGTTGGCACAGGCTATTGCACCGGAAGATGTGCAGTTATATTACCAGATTGCCCTAAACGGTCGTAAGGATCTGCCGTTTTCACCTCAGCCCCAGGGCGGGTTTGAGATGATCCTGCTAAGAATGCTGGCATTCAGACCCGCAGGCTCAAAAAAAAACTCTCCAGCCCCGTTAAACAGCCCAGCAGCTAAAACTAAACCAGTATTCAGCAGTAAAACATCATCTTCCAATAAAGAGATAGTACATAAACCGGCTGAAATGGTTCAGGTTCAGAGCGATAAACCATTAAAAAAAACAATTTCAGCCGATAAAACAGCCGAATACTCCGAGGTTTCAGAACCGCTTAAACAGCCTGAATCAGCAAAGAATGCTGTTAGCACGGCTTCATCGGCTACCCGTAATTTATCGGATTCGCTTCCCGATATCGGGGAGTTACCCCCGGTAGAAAGCTACGGCGATGAGTACTTTTCAGATGAACCGGCGAATCAAAGCCTGTTTGAATCACCGCCCGTTTCTGATATGCCAGAGATGCACCCGACTGAAAAACAGGGTATAGAAGAGCAGACTTCAGGAGACCATTCTTTAGGAAACCAGAGTACTGCAGAACCTGAACAACCCGAAATAAAAGAACCGGCGGCACCGCTGCATATAGATGCCGTGCAGGAACAGGCAGAAGATACAGCAGAAAAGCAGGCGGAACAGGATATTCCCTGTCAGCAAGCGGATGACTCAGCGCTGGCGGAATTCTGGTGTGATCTGATAAACCGTTCCGGGATCCGGGGCTTTGAACAGCAACTGGCCAAACATTGTGCTCTGGTGGAAAAAACAGAGCAGGATAAGCAGTTAGTTTTTGAACTGCTACTGGAATCAGTGCATCAACATCTGCTCAATGATAAAATAAAAAACCGTTTGCAGGAGGCTTTTCAGGCCGTTCTGGCACAGCCACTGTTGCTTAGGTTCAGAGAATGTCAGTTAAGCCCTGAAGAAACCTTACAGACCCCCAGACGTAAGGAAATTCTTGAGGCTGAAGCTTTGCAGAAAGAAGCCGTAGAATCCATTTATGCGGATCAGAAATTACAGATGCTGGTAAGTGCGTTTGATGCCACCATCCGTGAAGAATCGATTAAACCCTTAAATTAAACAAAATCAGTCAATATTAATAAGAGGAAACAAAATGAAAGGTGCTTTAGGCGGCCTGATGAAGCAGGCTCAGAAAATGCAGGAAGATATGCAGAAAGCTCAGGCAGAAATAGCCAATATGGAAGTCACTGGTCAATCCGGAGGTGGTATGGTTTCTGTGGTTATGACCGGCCGTCATGATTTACGCAAGGTAACAATTGATGATTCCGTAATGGATGATAAGGAAATGCTTGAAGACCTGGTGGCAGCGGCCGTAAATGATGCGGTAAGACAACTGGAAAGCGCCTCCAAAGAAAGAATGGCTGGCATGACTGATGGTCTGAACCTGCCTCCCGGTATGAAACTGCCTTTTTAGGCCCGTACTTTTCTAATGTCCCATTCACCACTAATTAAACAGCTTATTGAAAGCCTGCGTTGTCTGCCCGGAGTGGGTGCAAAATCGGCCCAGAGAATGGCCTATCATTTGCTGGAGCGGGACAGAAACGGCGCAAGAAAGCTGTCTCATGCTCTGTCGCAGGCTGCGGAACAGGTCGGGCACTGCTCAAGCTGTCGTATTCTGACTGAAGCGGAGCAATGCGATATCTGTCGTTCTCCAAAGCGGGATCGGCAGATTTTATGTGTAGTAGAGTCACCTTCTGATGTGTATGCCATTGAACAGTCAGGTACTTATAGTGGAACCTATTTTGTATTAATGGGGCACCTGTCGCCTCTTGATGGTATCGGGCCGCAGGATTTACATCTGGATATTCTGAAACAGAGAGTTGTGCAGGAGTCTATAGACGAGGTGATTCTGGCGACCAATGCCACGGTGGAAGGGGAGGCAACGGCCCATTATATTGTGGAAATGCTTAAACCTCAGGGCGTTAAAATAACCCGAATCGCTCATGGTGTGCCCTTAGGCGGAGAACTTGAATATATTGACGGCTCAACCCTGGGACTGGCCTTCAGCGGCCGAAAGGAACTGGATTAGGGTTTACTTAAAAGCCCCAACTGTTTTTCAAACAGGTTTAAAATCTTCTTAACCTCCGCAAAATCCTTAACATCAATCAATTCATCTGCCCTGTCATCTGCACCGGAAAACTTGTCCATATAAAACAGCCCAATGGGTTTCTTATTGGCATGAACGGATTTGGCAATAAATTCCTTGACATTAAGCATATCCTGCATGGGGCTGGTTATAATGGGCAGAAATCGGTCATAATTGGTCTGGTTAATAAACACCGCCTGGGGTTTTTCCAGTAATTTAGTAAACAGGTTAGTAGGCTTTATGGGCAATAAAGTGTTGATAAACTGAGGGTCTTTTAAACCCCGAATACCGCGTACCTGTAGAATTTTCTTGTCCTTACTAAGCATCATAAAGGCCACCCGGGTAAAAATTCTGCTTTCTGCCAGGGCATCAATGGTGGTTCTTATCAGGCCGGGGAAATCATTGGATGCGGAAATAAGATGAATGCTGGGGATCTTTTCTGGCTTAACCTCAGCTTTGGGTTTAAAGGCCGGTTTCTGTTCTGCCGGCGGTGCTTTTTGAGTGTCTTTTTTGGGCGATTCTTTTTTTGGTGTTGCAATTTCAATAACCTGGGTATAGGGGACTTCACCCGGTAACAGAGCCAGATAAGCGGATACGTTCTGTACAGGAAAAAATTCTGCTGTTGAATGCGCCAGTTCAACCGCGGTTTTATGGAGCTCCCGGGCAATGCGGGCTTCACTGAAATGCAACTCCTGGGAACAGAGACTGATATGTTCATACATGCCGTCAAAATACCAGCCTTTTTCCGCAATAATGCTGCATTTTTCTGCAAGATACATGCATTTTACCGGTTTTGCGGCATCTTCCAGTTGTTCCATTTCCTGCCGCTGCAGGAACAGATTGGGTATTTTCCAGTGATGGGTCAGGGATTCAGCCAGTTCATGGTAAGTAAAGCCAAATATTTCCTGTTGTGCCTGTTCATAAGGCTGTTGTTTTCTGTGCACTAATAATTCGACTTTCTGAGCCTTTACAGGTTCCAGATGCCAGCATAATAATTCTGAAAGCGGTGTGATCAGAGTACTGGTATAAACTTCATTTTCATTGGACACATTCAGCATACGGGCAAAATTCTGCGCCTGGAAGGCTGCATGAACCCCGCGGTACTGCAACTGGACCATTTTATTGGCAATAGCCTTGTTTTTTATGCTGTAAACAGAAGTGACTTTGTTAATGAATTTTTCCAGCCGATCCATTCCAAGAAACATGGCAGCATGTTCCACCTGGTTAATCTGATTATCATCGGCTGCCATTTCCTGATTAGCATAAGCTAGCAGATTGATCATACAGGCCGGATCGTACTGTAAGATAGTATCCAGATAACGATAGTTAAAACTGGGCTTTTCCAGAGTTTCTTTTAAAACTTGCAGGGTATTGTGCAGCACGGGCAGTGCGGCAATGTCTGATTTTTCTATAAACAGCTTCAGTTGATTGTTTTCAGCGGCCATATAAGCTCTTGGAGAAAGGTTTGTTTAGTTTGTAATGATAGCAAAAGGATTATTATTTAGTAGTTTATTTTTTGAAATATTAGGCTTATTATAACTTTATGATGCAATTTTATTCTGTTTTATTATTTTTATCCCTGCTTGTTAGTGTGTTATCGGCAGGCAGCCTTTTTGCTGGAGAGGTACAGAAAATTTATGAGTACCAGGGCAAGGAAGGGGTGCCTGTGTTTACCGATCAAGTAAAACCGGATAAGCCATTAAAAAATGTTCATAAAATAAAAAAACTGTCACCGGAAGAGGAAGCTGAACGTCAGAAAAAGCTGGAAAAAATAATCATCAAGGATCAGGAGAAAGATCGGCAGCGGGCCCTGGAACGTAAACTGGAAGCTGAACGTGCCATGCGTCTGCAAACTGAAAGAGAACTGGAGCTGGAGCGCTTAAGAAACGCTCATACTCCACAGGAGAATAATAACAACAATAATGGTTATGATGTTTACTGGACAATTCCGGCTTATGGCCGTCCGCCTTTAAGACCTCGGCCACCGGGTTCACGCCCCCCTCTCGGCAAGCCACCGGGCAGCAGACCGCCCGGTTCACGTCCGCCCAATAACCGGCCGCCAATCGTCAGGCCTCCGGCGCAAAAACCCGCTTTACGCTAAACCTGTTTTGCTCCGCCCAGACGATCCAGCAGTTTATCCGCCACTCTGAAGGCATTGGCGTAGATAGTCCAGGTATGGGGGACACTGCCTCCGGTGGGCATAAAACTGCCATCCGTTACGTATAAATTGTCTACATCATGGACCCGGCAATCGGGGTTAAGTACCGATTTTTCCGGATCGGTGCCAAACCTGCAGCCGCCGGCTACCAGATTGGTGGGTGGTGCACCTGATGCAAATGCCAGCACATTATCGGCCCCCATTGCACGCATAATATCCGCCGATTTATTAGCCAGATACCAGCCGACTTTTAAATTCTGCACATGCACATCTACCTTAATCCTGGCTACCGGCAGACCCCATTTATCCTTAACATTCGGATCCAGTGAAACATGGGAGTTGTCAGTAGGCAGCCAGTCACAGAAGGCTTCTACTTTAAGATAACGACCGCCGGTAAAATGTGTCTTTAAACGATTTTTTAAGGGCTTGCCCCAGAGGATCTGACCATTACTGCGGGTTTGGCGGCTGGCTCTGGCCACAGGATTCGGGTGCAGATGAACAAAATCAATGGTACCGCCTTTCTGAGGCGCATCGGTTTTGAACATGTCTTTATCGCTTATTTCATACCAGTCCTGAACAGAGCGATTAACAAAGGTGCCGAACTCCTTAAGCTCAGATACCTGCTGGTCAGAGAATTTATCATAGCTCAGTCGTCCTGAACCGGCTCCACCGCCGGCAAAAATCAGGTTTTTACCCACCTGTCCGTTATTGTTGCCCAGTCCGTCGGGATGTTTTGGGCCGACAGAATTAAGCAATAAGCGGCTGGTTTCTATAGCCTGAGCGGCCACCACATAAAGCCGGGCATTGACTGCGTGTTTATTATCCTCTTTATCAATATATTCCACAGCACAGACCTTACCCTGTGGATCGCTGTGAATATGGGTCACCATAGCATGGGGACGCAGGTGTACATTCCCGGTAGCCATAGCTGAATCAATAAGCGCTGCACGAGAGCTGCCTTTGGCACCGGTGGCACAGCCGTAACTGCCGCAGTATCCGCTGTAAACACAGGCTTTGCGGTTCAGTGCCGGCTGAGAAAGAATGGCTCTGGGCATGGGCATGGAGTGAATGCCCAGACGTTCACAGGCCCGGTCAATATGTCCAGCCAGTGGGTGTTCAGCGGTGGGCGGGAAGGGAAAGTCCTTACTGCTGCGCGGTTCCTGAAAAGGGTGATTTATCACCCGGCCGGATACCCCCACAACTTTTTCTACCCTGTCATAATAAGGCTCCATCTCGTCATAGGAGATGGGCCAGTCCACGATATTGGCTCGTTCAATGGGCCCGTAACTGGACAGCAGGTGAAAATCATTGGGTTTCAGGCGGTGAAAAAAACCACTCATAAAATTACTGGAACCGCCCACCACATTGCCGTTCCAGAAATTCCAGCTGGACTGATAAGTGGGAAAGCTGCGCCAGCTGCCGTCATCGTTTTCCACCTCCACTACATGCTGCTGTTCGCGCAGATCAGGAGTATAACCGCCCCGCAGGGAAGTTTTTAACTCATCCTTAAAATAGTCCTGTTCGGTGTACCAGGGGCCTTTTTCAAGCACTAATACTTTATAGCCTGCATGAGCCAGAGTATAAATAACAGGGCCGGCACCGGCACCGCTGCCCACGACACATATATCAAAATCATAAGCCATTAAGTGAATAAGCTCCTATAAAAGCCAGTAACGTTTGTTGGCAGGAGGGCGGGGCTCCCCGGCACGGTGTTCCAGCCATTGCCAGCCGATACCGTCGGGGTTGCCGCCGTAAACGGGATCGGTCAGTAATGATTCAAGGATATAATTAAGGATGGTAACCAGCCAGCGCCGGCCTTCAGGGCGGGTTTCAAATTCCCTTAATAATTTTTCTCTCTCATCAATGGATAACTGAGTAAACGGGATAGTATGATTTTTTTCAGAAAACTGCTGCAAGTCGCGGCTGCCGGAGTGAATAAATTTTACATTCTCAGGATCGGTGGCAGGGTTGGCCAGATAATTATGCAGATAACGCAGCGCCTGAATTTCCACAGCACCGGGGGCCTGCTGTTCAGATGGAAACAGGTGATTCTGTACGGCGGCAATAATGAGCCAGTCCTGTTGGGTAAATTCCCTGACGGCCGGTGCCGGTAAGTCAGAACATACTACCGCATTAACTATACCAGATAAGGACAGTGAGCTTAGCCCGCTACCCGATGTCAGAAGAAAATCGCGTCTTTTCATTTTAAATTATTCAAGAATGTCTGCAGCATCCTGCAGGTTACCTAATAAATGCCACTGCATCTGCTGAGGAGAAATATAGCCTAGCCTCTTTGTCAGTTCGTCCCGATCGGGAGAGAGGATAATGGTACCCGGCACACCAAATTTCCCATATAACATATTAACATCTTCCGAATCGTCAATATCAGCATAAATGGCAATATAATTATCCTGAATTATTTTTATCACTTCAGGGTCTTTATAGGTCACAGCTTTCATTTTGGCACAAAACTGACACCATTCTGCACCAATATCCAGAAGCACCAGTTTGTTTTCTTTTTCTGCGGCTTGAAAGGCTTCGTCAGACCAGGTGTACCAGTGTATGCTGTTCTTATCTGCCGAATCTGTTGCATTTGCAAGCGGCACAAATAATATAAAGTGAAATAATAAACTAATTATAATTGTTCTCATAGTATTCCTGACGGTGTTATTTTCTATATCACAGGGCCGGATCATACTTTGGTTAAAATATGTTCAACTTGAAATTTATAACCTCTGAGTATCCATTGGCCGTGCTTCTTGATGAAGTTTCGGCAGCAGGGACGCTGCCGAAAAGCCTCCAGGGATGGATTCACGGCGTCTTCAGCAAGGAGTACGGCTAATGGATACGGTATTTGCGTCTAAATGAGAGTCATTAAAAGTATGCTCCCACCCTGTTCTATATCAGACAAACAGCAAATGATTTAATTCAATAAGACCAGAATTTATAATGTATTCTTTCAATTATAAACCTGATAAACTTTTCGGCAATGAGTTGATATGATGTGAGTAGATTATTAAAACTCAAGTATTCAGCGTTTTAGCAGGGAGAGCATTACATGGTGTTTATAACTTTAAAAAAGGGAGACCGGGGTGAGGCTGTAGCAGAACTTCAATCCCTTTTAAATAAAGTCGGTGCTATGTTGGTGGTGGATGGTGACTATGGGCGGGGAACGCTGCGGGCTGTTCAATATGCTCAGGATATGGCAGGCATGATTGTTACGGGGATTGCCGAGTCGGCATTATGGGAGTGGCTGGATACTCAGCCGGAACCTTTTGAACTGCTGGATACCGAAGGCATCGCCTTTATAGCCAAAGAAGAAACCGGCGGCCTTGCCTATTATGAAAGCATAACCCGCTGGCCGCATTTTCCCGGCCATGCCAGCGGCATTACCATTGGTGTCGGTTACGATCTGCGTTTTAATACGGAAGATGACTTCAGACAAAGCTGGGGTAATTATCTCCCTGAAGAATTTATACAGGAACTGGTTAAGGATATTGGCAAAAAAGGCACTCAAAACCGTGCCAGGGAGCTAAAGGAGATAGGGGTTCTGGTCCCCTTTAAATGGGCGTGGCCGGTATTAACCCGGCAAACCTTACCCAGATATTATGAAACTACCCGTTCCGTCTATACCACCTTAGATCAGCTTCCAGGATTGTGCCGATGTGCACTGGTCAGTCTGGTTTTTAATCGAGGAGCCAGCGTCTCCGGCTCCAGCCGTAGAGAAATGCGGGCCATACAGAAATGGCTACAATCTGCCGATGGTTTACCTAAAGAGCAGGCTAAAACCATTCTCGATGAAGTAGAAGAACAGTTCCTGTTAATGAAACGCCTATGGTCTCCTAAATCCGGTCTTGTTAAAAGAAGACAGTCTGAAGCCAACTTATGGCGCAAAGGACTGGCTCTCTGGTAGTGTCGACGGGTTAAAGTGTTTAACGGGCATTTAACCTGCGCCCCAGATTTTTGTTGGTAAATGCATCAAAGGCTTCAAGGTCTGCTGGGGTAATATTAGGCATATCTCTTGTGACAGTGTAAGACAGGCTCGTCATGTTTTCATAGTTTTCCAGCTTTTCTATTGGGGTATCATTAAGATAGAGATAGACCAGATTTTTTAGATAATTCAGACCTTCCATTTTACGAATTTTGGTATCACCCAGTCGCAATTCATAAAGGTTTTCAAGATTATCAAGACCTTCTATTTTAGTGATATGAGTAAAACTTAAATCCAGATATTTTAACGACTTTAAATTATCCAGCCCTTCAATTTTACTTATATCGGTGCTGTATAAATAAAGTCTTTCAAGA
>JALTKC010000493.1:0-334 GCA_027076245.1 Gammaproteobacteria bacterium | reverse complement strand
TGAAAACGTAGCTTAAGCACTTTTAAGTTTTTTAATTTATGCAGACCTTCAAGTTTGTTTATACGTTGTTCGCCTTCGCCAATGTAAGTTATATTTAGAACTTCAAGGTTGGGTAGGTTGTCAAGCGCTTCCAGTTTTTTAATTTCTACTCCCTTCATTATCAACTCTTTTAATGAAGGAATGCTATTCAGGTTCTGTATTTTTTTTATTCCATTCCGGCTTAAATCCAGAAATTTTAATTCCGGCAGGTTTTTCATTTGTCCTATTTCTTCTGTGCCTGTATTAGAAAGCTGTAACTCATCCAGCTTTGGCAGGTTACTTATAATATCGAATT
>JALTKC010000492.1 GCA_027076245.1 Gammaproteobacteria bacterium | reverse complement strand
GAATAAGATTCTGGGCAAACTGATGGGTTTTAAAAACTTTAAAATCGCTGGCAGAAGCGGTCGAGAAAATCAACAGAGCGCAGGCAAAGAAAACACTTAATGTAATGCTTAACTTCGCATAAGAAGACTTTCTGCACAGCATAAAAACCATCCTTTTTCGGATAACAGATGAATATCATGCTATTTTAACCCTAAATATAATGCAGATACAGTTTATTTATAAACTCAAACGTCTGATCCGGTTATCAATAACACCCACTTCCCACATATCAGAAAACTGTTCGGCCAGTTTTCTGGTTTCCAGGGGGTTGTAAAAATCCGCACGGGCATTAAAGCGCAGCGGATCTTCATGGATAATATAACCACGGTCATCAAAAATAACAAAGGTCTGATAGATGTCCTGATGTTCCTTAGCGGTTAATTTAACCTGTATATGGCTGGAGATCCGTTGCGCCAGACGCAGCAGACGGTGATCATTTTTAACCATGTGTTCACTATCCTGCACCAGTATATTGATATGGGTGCGGGGACTACGAATAGCGAGCTGTTTAATGGCTTCATAAAGCTCATTATTATCATAAATACGAATATCCAGATTATGACTGAATATCCATATCCGGTGCTGCGCCTGCTGACTCATGGCAATCAGCAGCTGCCTGAAGTCATCCTGATTATCAACCGTGATAAGTTCCTGCGTTTCACCCAGTTTATAATGGTTTAAATCAATCATATTTAACCTACATAATTGCCTGTTATAAAAGCAGTGTCATTTCTTTATGCATTATACCGGCATCTAAAAATGCCTCACTGCTGACTTTAAAACCAGCCTTCTGATAAAAGTTTAGCACATAGGTCTGAGCATTGAGTATGATTTTTTTAACTGAGCGTTGCCGGCATTCCAGGATGGCTTTTTGCAGTATCTTAAAACCAATACCTTTTCCTCGCCAGTCTGGTAAAACGGCCATACGGCCAATATGGGCAATTTTATTATTAATAACTATTCTGGCTGTTCCAACGGCTTCAGTCTGGCGGGCAATGGAACCGGTCTGTTCGTTATCAATGGTTTCTGGAGTTTGTATCTGAGCCAGAAGGTGCAGGGCGGTTTTATCCAGTCCGTCCCATTCCAGTGCTTCAGGGACATGCTGTTCTTCAATAAAAACCCTGGTGCGGATTTGACACAAAGTCGGGGAAGATTGTGCCCAGTCCACGACACTGATTGTCAGTGAACCGGGCAGCGTTTGACTGCTCATCAGCTAAGTATCAGGCTTAAAGTTTTTTAGCCTGATCGATTGCATTACCGATATATGTGGAGGGCGTTAAAGCCTGCAGTTCCTGTCTGGCAGCTTCAGGCATATCCAGCTTGCTGACAAAGTCTTTTAAGGTTTCAGGTGTAATGGACTGGCCGCGGGTCAGTTCCTTTAACTTTTCATAGGGCTGTTCAATGCCGTAGCGGCGCATAACGGTCTGAATCGGTTCAGCCAGAACTTCCCAGGTATTGTCCAGATCCGCTGTCAGGGCCGCTTCATTGATCTGCAGTTTGCTGATACCGCGCAGGGTGGATGAATAAGCAATCAGGCAGTGGGCAATGCCGACACCCAGATTTCTTAATACTGTGGAATCGGTTAAATCACGCTGCCAACGGGAAATGGGTAACTTACTGCTTAAATGGTTCATTAAGGCATTGGCAATACCCAGGTTACCCTCGGAGTTTTCAAAATCAATGGGGTTGACCTTGTGCGGCATGGTGGATGAGCCGACTTCTCCGGCAATGGTTTTCTGTTTGAAATAACCCAGGGAAATATAGCTCCAGATATCCCGGTCAAAATCAATCAGGATGGTATTAAAACGGCACAGTACGTCAAACAGTTCGGCAATATAGTCGTGCGGTTCAATCTGTATGGTATAGGGGTTAAACTCAATGCCCAGACTTTCAACAAAGTTCTGAGCAATCTCCGGCCAGTTCAGTTCAGGGTAAGCAGAAATATGGGCATTGTAATTGCCAACAGCACCATTGATTTTCCCCATAATGGCAACCGCTTCTAACTGTTTATACTGGCGCTGCAGACGATAAGCAGTATTAGCCATTTCCTTACCCATAGTGGTGGGGGAGGCCGGCTGACCATGGGTGCGTGACAGCATGGGGGCTTCAGCAAATTCGTGTGCCAGGGCGGTTATGGCATCAATGATTTCTTTTAATTTAGGTAAAATGACTTCACTGCGTGCTTCACTGAGCATCAGGGCATGGGACAGATTGTTAATATCCTCAGAAGTACAGGCAAAATGAATAAACTCATTAATGGCCATGAGTTCCTCATTATCCTTAATTTTGTCCTTTAAAAAGTATTCCACCGCTTTCACATCGTGGTTGGTGGTGCGCTCAATCTCTTTAACCGCCTGAGCATCATCAAGGGAAAAATTATCGGTAATGCTGTTAAGCAGGGCATTGGCGGTAGCCGATAAAGCCGGGACTTCCTTAATATTCGGATTGGCGGCCAGCATCTGCAGCCAGCGAATTTCCACCCGTACCCGATAACGGATCAGGCCGAATTCACTGAAAACAGGACGAAGAACTGCGGTGGCACGACCATAACGCCCGTCAATCGGTGAAACGGCGCTTAAACTGTTTAAATCCATATTAAGGACCCCATAAAAATATTTGCGGTAAATAAGACCGGCTATTATAACCCTTGTTGCCGGGATTTTGCAGATTGAGGTATAAAATAACCTGAATAATCCCCCATGCTCCCGGAAAGTAAGGCGATCACGAAATAAGCATTTTAGTGTATAATAGGCGCAATTTTTTGAAATGATAAAGGGTTCCAATGTTAGCAGAATACAGACAACATGTTGCCCAGCGCGCTGAACAGGGCTTGCCGCCATTGCCGCTGGATGATAAGCAAACCGCTCAACTCATTGAATTATTAAACCAGCCACCTGCCGGTGAAGAAGACTTTTTACTGGATCTGTTTGTTAACCGGGTGCCTTCCGGTGTGGATGATGCAGCTAAAGTTAAGGCCGAATTTTTAACTAAGGTCGCTAAAGGTGAGCAAAGCTGTCCGCTGATAGATGCCGCTAAAGCGACTGAAATTCTCGGTACTATGGGCGGCGGTTATAATATTCAGCCGCTGGTAGACCTGCTGGATAAGGAAGATGTAGCGGATATTGCTGCAGATGCATTGTCCCATACTCTGTTAATAGCCGATGCCTGGCATACGGTTATGGAAAAAGCCAAAACCAATCCATTTGCTAAAAAAGTTGTGGATTCCTGGGCAGCCGGTGAATGGTTTACCCGCCGTCCAAAACTGGCGGAAAGTATCACGGTTAGCGTATTAAAAGTCCCCGGTGAAACCAATACGGATGATTTATCACCTGCCACTGAAGCCTGGTCCCGTCCAGATATTCCTTTGCACGCCAAAGCCATGCTGGTCAGTAAAATGCCTGATGCTCTGGAGACTATCGAAAAGCTGAAGGAAAAAGGCCATTCTATTGCTTATGTGGGTGATGTTGTGGGCACCGGTTCTTCCCGTAAGTCAGCCATTAACTCTGTGTTATGGCATATGGGGGAAGATATTCCCTATATTCCCAATAAGCGTCAGGGTGGGGTGATCCTCGGGAGCAAAATTGCGCCCATTTTCTTTAATACTGCTGAAGATTCCGGTGCTCTGCCCATTGAGTGTGATGTTTCTAAACTTAATACCGGTGATGTTATTACTATTAAGCCTTATGAAGGCAAAATCTATGATGAAGACGGTAATGTTAGCAGCACCTTTGAGCTTAACCCCAATACCATGGCGGATGAAGTTCAGGCTGGCGGCCGTATTCCCCTGATTATCGGTCGTGGACTGACGGATAAAACCCGTCAGGCACTGGGGCTGGAACCTACCGACATCTTTACTCGTCCGGAAGCGGCAGAAGATACTGACAAGGGTTATACCCTGGCACAGAAAATTGTCGGCAAGGCCTGCGGTGTGGAAGGAGTACGCCCCGGTACCTATTGTGAGCCGCGTATTGCCACTGTGGGCTCTCAGGACACTACCGGCGCCATGACCCGTGACGAATTAAAAGAACTGGCCTGTATGGGCTTTGGTGCGGATCTGGTTATGCAGAGCTTCTGTCATACTGCCGCCTATCCCAAGCCGGTGGATATTAAACTGCAAAGCACACTACCGGACTTTATTACAGAGCGTGGCGGCGTGTCTCTGCGTCCCGGTGATGGTATTATCCATTCCTGGTTAAACCGTATGCTGCTACCCGATCAGGTGGGTACCGGCGGCGACTCACACACCCGTTTCCCTCTGGGTATTTCTTTCCCTGCCGGTTCCGGTCTGGTGGCTTTTGCAGCCGCTATGGGTGTCATGCCTCTGGATATGTCCGAATCAGTACTGGTACGCTTTAAAGGTGAGCTGCAACCCGGCATTACCCTGCGTGATCTGGTTAATGCCATTCCCTGGCAGGCGATTCAGGATGGTAAACTGACGGTTGATAAGGCAGGCAAGATCAATGTCTTTAATGGCCGTATTCTGGAAATTGAAGGACTGCCGGATCTGAAAGTGGAACAGGCCTTTGAACTGGCTGATGCCTCGGCAGAACGTTCCGCTAATGGCTGTACCGTGCGTCTGAATAAGGAGCCGGTCATTGAATATCTGAAATCCAATGTGGCGCTGTTAAGCTGGATGATTAAAGAAGGCTACCAGAATGCCAAGACCATACAGCGCCGTATTGATGAAATGAAGGCCTGGCTGGATAATCCTGAGCTGCTGGAACCCGATGCAGATGCTGAATATGCGGATATTATTGAAATTGATCTTAATACCATTAAAGAGCCTATCCTGGCCTGTCCGAATGATCCGGATGACGTGAAGCTGCTTTCAGAAGTGGCCGGTCAGGATATACAGGAAGTCTTTATCGGCTCCTGTATGACCAATATCGGCCACTACCGGGCTACGGCTAAAGTACTGGAGTCTTATCTGAATAACGGAGGTGGCAATATCCCGACTCGCTTATGGATAGCACCACCCACGAAAATGGATGAAAAAGAACTGATCAAGGAAGGCGTGTTTAGCATCTACGGCCGTGCCGGTGCCAGAACCGAACTGCCGGGTTGTTCTTTATGTATGGGCAACCAGGCCCGGGTTGCTGATGAGGCGAATGTGGTTTCTACTTCAACCCGAAATTTCCCGAACCGCTTAGGTAAAGATGCTAAAGTTTATCTGGCCTCAGCAGAACTGTCAGCAGTAGTCTCCACTACAGGCAAACTGCCCACACCACAGGAGTATTTGAAGGCGGTAGAAATTCTAAAAGGTTCTGAGGATGAGGTGTACCGCTATCTGAACTTTAATGAAATGGAAGAGTATTCATCCTGATACTCATGGTTTTGATAAAGCTGAAAGCAAAAAAGCCGGAGTTTAATCCGGCTTTTTTTTGGGGTTGCTTATTTAAGTTTTAGTTGACGGTAATGCGTGTTCTTGCAGTTCCCACTACATCACCGGTTACCCAGTCAAGGAAGTCTACGGTAACTTCATAAACACCGCTTTGAGTGGGTTCAAAAATACAGTCATAGCGTTCTGCTGAACAGGCTTCAATTTCCTTAACCTGTATAGGTTTAGGAAAAGGACGACCGTCGGACATATGAACGGTTGCAGTTAAACCACCAAAATTAATCCGCTGAGGTAAATAACCGGCACAGATATAGCGTACCAGCAGTTTCTGGCCTACATTCATATTAACAGCGACGGCTGGATCAGTCAGTGCAGAGCGTGCGCCATCCACTCCGGTAATAATAAAATAGTCCGGATTCAGATCGTTTAGACCGACATCACCGCCACAGGTACCGGCATCCCATCTAAGATTATGCCAGGATGAATCAATTTCATCACATGCCCAGATAGCTTCAACATCATAAGTTGGTCCACCGGAGAATAAAGTACCGGGACCTTCGGGTGGATCAATAATCAGTGCACCATACATGCCCATTTCTGCATGCAGTACAGTATTAGTATGACAATGGTAAAAATAAGTGCCGGGATGGGCAGCTTTCCATTGATAGGTGTATGTGCCGCTGACATCAAAAGAATAATGACCGACACCATCATTTTCAGTACTGGGTTCAATACCATGGTGATGGATGGTATGTTTCCACATATTGCCATTAACGGTCAGAACTGAATGAACAACCTGTCCCTGTGTGACACGCATGGCGGGTGAGGGGAACTGTCCTCCCATGCCGCCTCCGCCATCAGTAAAGCCCCATATTGTGACTGTACGACCATCGTCCATGGTCATGCTGCCATTCATATAAATACCGCGATTAAAAGTAACATCCGGAGTTACTTCACCGATAGTGGCAGGTGCATCTGGATAGATATAACAGGCACCGCCGCCACCGCCGCCGCCACCGTTTCTGTTTCTCATTCCCATAATATTATTCCCCCTTATTCAAATGAAATTGTTGTTGCAAGGCCAAACTGGTATAAACCGCCACCGGCTGTTTGAGTCATTTCGTCATGGCAATGCATGGGATAATGACCTTTAGAGACGGGTGGCCAGGAGTCTGGCGGTGTTTCAAAGGGGTAAATAACATCAACACTGCCTATATTATTGGGCAGGAATACGGTATCTTTAACCCAGACATCGCGGATAACCCGGTTGCGGGTCAGCCATTCAACGTGGTTGGCATGGAAATGCATAGAGTGCATACATAAACCGGCATTTTGAATTCGAACCAGTGTTCTGTCACCTATGGAACCTGTGAGACGGGTGTCTTTGGCATATCCGGAATCGATATCAGGATTACCATAGTCAGGATTTCCAGGTACCCGCATGCTACGGCCGTTCAGGGTAAAATAGTAAGGTTTAAACTTGCTTGTGGGGGTATTGCCGTCACGTACAGCATTATGCCAGACAGGATCGACATCATTGGTGATCCAGGAATATTGCTGAACAAAGGTAGGACTTCCAGGGTAAAGTTCATCACTGCTGCCCTGTGGCATGACTGAGAAACCGCCATGTAATCCGACCAGTCGGTTGTATGGTGCATTTAAACCGTCATAGTAAAGGTATGAGCCGGCTTTACTGGCAATAAATTCAAAATTTTTCGTGGTACCTGCTTTAATTACACCGCTGTCCACAACGCCATCAATCACAAAACTGTGGTCTGTTGTTAAGGTATTAACGATGGTAATAGCAACAGTGTCACCTTCCTGGACAATAAGTTGAGCGCCGGGCACATTAAGACTGGCAGTATCATTACTAAAACCACAGAAGTAAACATCTACACCATCGGGTTGAGTAATAGTGCCTTCGGTTATATAAAAGGTTTTGGATATGGTTGCTGCATGAGCTCTGGGAGTCCAGGATAATAATCCTGTGCTTCCCAGCATAATACTGGCAAGACCTGCCCCGCTGGATTTAATAAAGTTTCTTCTGTTCAAAAGAAAATCCCCCTTAGTTGGTTGTTTATTCTTATATTATAAGAACTGTTTTTGCATTCCATGCTTAACAGTTTTTTATTATCTCCATATAAATTATAAGGAAGTTAGGAACAAAATAAATAGTCTACGGGTAAATTTAGACTTTAGTCTAATTCTAAAAAATAATAGCTTAACTAAGGTTCAGAGTTTGATCAGGCAGGTGTTAAATTCTATTTATCAGGCTGGTTGACATTGATATGATTTCAGGAGAGGTGTGTTAATTATGGTATATGCCTGAAAGGATTTCTCTTTTCTTTCCCAGACCGGGGACCTTGTTAATGGTAAATCCGGCATGTGTCAGACCTCTTCGCACAAAACCCGCTGCGGTAAATGTGCTTAATGTTGTACCGGGTTTGCTGAGCTGATACAGGGTGTTAAACAAGCCCTGCTGCCACATATCGGGATTTCTGGCCGGAGCAAAACCGTCCAGATACCAGGCATCAAAAGAGTGTTTATGCTCTGGGAGCAGGGCAGATAATTCCAGCTGGGCATCCCCGCTTAACAGAGTCAGTTTAAATTGCTGTTCAAAAAACGAGTACTCAAAAACAGACTGCGAGCTTAATGAGTCAGGCCAGGCATTAAGTAATAGTCTGCATGGCTCATCCAGTTGCGGCCATTGTTTTGAAAACAGGGTGTATATTCTGCTTAACTGAACTTTGCTGAACGGATATTTTTCAACAGACATATAATGTACCGGTTTTTTGGGTTCTGGGGTATGCAGCCAGTGATACAGAGTGACCAGAAAGTTAAGCCCGGTGCCAAACCCGGTTTCACCAATTTTAATTAATGCTGTTTCCTGATACTCATCAGACTGGGCAAAGCGTTGTGGAAATTTGTTTTGTTTTAAAAAAACATACTCTGTTTCCGCCAGCCCGCCGTCAGTTGAGAAATAATAATCCTGAAACTGTTCAGAATAGGGTTCTCCGCTGGCAAGCCATTTTATATGTGGTGAATTGGACATTTTTATTTTAAGAAGCTCATAGTGACCAGGAATGATTATACAAGGTTTTTAGAGTATCTGTTTCAGCAGTTTGTTCGTATGTGCTGTTTCATTATGAAATAGTTGTGTTGCAATATAACATATTGAATGATAAAGAAAAACAAGCATATAATGTCACCTTTTATAATAAAAGCAAAAGGTAAAACATGAAAAAACTGATATTAGCAACAGCTATCCTGTTAAATACTCCAGTTCTGGCTTCCGGCGGTCATCACTGGGGTTATGAAGGTGAAACCGGTCCAACTCACTGGGCAAAACTGACGCCTGAATACAGTGCTTGTGCGGGCAAAAACCAGTCACCTATTGATCTGACAGGCTTTATTGAAGCTGAATTGCAGCCTATTGATTTTAATTACAAAAGTGGTGGGCATGAGATATTGAATAATGGTCATACAGTCCAGATAAATTATAAAAAAGGCAGCAGTATCACTATTGATAATACTACCTTTAATCTACTGCAGTTTCATTTCCATGCGCCCAGTGAGAATATGATCAAGGGTATTTCCTATCCCATGGAAGCCCATCTGGTTCATGCCGATAAAGACGGTAATCTGGCCGTGGTTGCCGTTATGATCGAAGAAGGGGCTTCAAATCCCGTACTGGAAAGTGCCTGGAAACAACTGCCTGCCCATGCAGGTGATAAAACCGCTTTAAGCGCAGAAGCAGATGTTAATAAAACTCTGCCTGAAAACAGGGATTACTACCGTTTTAACGGTTCCTTAACCACACCACCCTGCAGTGAAGGGGTTCGCTGGTTTGTGATGAAAAATACCGTTACGGCCTCCAAAGCCCAGATTGATGCGTTTAAGAAAGTCATGCATCATCCCAACAACCGTCCAGTTCAGCCGGTTAATGCCCGTCCGGTACTGCAGTAACACAATTGTACTACCTGAAGCGGGAGTTATCTCCCGCTCTTTTCATTGAATTTTTCCTGTCACCCGTCTATGATTGTGTTTTAAATCTCAATCGCTTACAGGAAAAATTATGATAAGTAAGAAAATCAGAAAAGAACTCATTAAACAGCTGAATCGTGAATTCTATTCCGCTTATCTGTACCTTTCCATGTCTGCTTACTGCAGCTCAAAAGACTTTAACGGGGCTGCTCACTGGTTTAAACTGCAGTATGAAGAAGAACACCAGCATGCTACCCGTATCTACAATTATCTGATCGAACAGGGCTGTTCCATTAATCTTGAAGCTATTGACAAGCCGCCCAAAGAATTCGGTACTCTGCTGGATGTTTTTCAGGCCAGTCTGGAGCATGAGCAGTTTATGACCCGCAATCTAAATGAATTAAGCAATAAGGCTTTAAAGAAAAAAGACCATGCCAGCTATAATCTTCTGCAGTGGTTTGTAAATGAGCAGGTGGAAGAAGAGTCCACCGTTATGGAAATTATTGCCAAGCTGAAACTGGTAGAAGGGGATGGCTATGGTACGCTGATGATTGATAATGAGTTATCAACCCGTACTCTTGGGACACCTTCTGATCTTTAAGTGATGATGTTACCCTTCCATGGTGTAAGTATGGAAGGGTAATTCAGCTATTGCTGTTCGTTATGGGTTGAGTTCTGCCAATACCTGTCCGTCACCATCGTTATTACGCTTATTCTGTTGTGCAATAAAATTCTGCAGGGCTTTTTCCAGTTCCTTACTCTCCCAGTTCTGTTTATGGCTGGAATACCTGGATGCCTCCAGGCCGGTAATGGCCCTGATTAGAGCCTGATCATCCGTCTGTTCAATAATGTCCGATAAACCGGCCAGCAAAGGCTGATTAAAGTAAACTTTTGCCCACTGCACCAGAGCCTCCTGAATGGCTGCGGGATTATTTTTCCGGCAGGCAGCATAGACACGCTGTAAATAAGGCTCGTGTGACTCTTTCGGTACGGGGGCTGTCACTACGGCTGGTGCCGTCTGTTTTTTTCTGGCAGAAAGCCATAATATCAGTGTTATCAGCCATAATATCAGTAAGCCCATACTGACCCAGAACCAGCGGTTTTTAGTAAAGTGCGGCTCTGCTGTAATGATTTTTTCAAGGGAATTTTCAGTGCGTTCAGGCATTGAATTATCACTTTTTGTGCTATTGGCAACTGGCTGAACCGGTTGTGGTTTGATTACCGGTGCAGGTGTAGGTGGTTTGGGAGCCGACTGAGTCTGCATATCGGGGTTAGGCAGAGCGTTAAGTGTTCGAGCCGGCAGAACAGCGGTTTCCTGTTTATTGCTTAGGGTATTCCACCAGCTGACCTTGATTTCAGGTAGGGTAAACGGCCCCGGATGTAAGGGAATAATGGCAATGGTGTCTTTACGGCTGCCTATGACTTTGCCGTTAACCAGCTGGTTATTGAGTTTTTCCTTATCAGGATAGGTTTTATAATCGCTGTTTGAAGCCATGCTGATGGCCGGAAGTTGAGAACCCAGAAGATTGGTGGCCCGGATAATAATATGCCGGGTAATGGCCTCTCCGGCTTTAATATTATTTGTATCTTCCAGAATTTCCGATTCCAGTACCACCGACTCAGCAGGCAGCCAGTATTGACCTGTATAGCTGGACGGAATGGGTTTAACGTTAATGGTAACCGGTTCGGTACGGCTGATCAGCTGACGTCCTGGACGTGAAAACAGGGAAAAGCTCTGGCCGATTTCCTTATTACCGGAAAAGGTCAGTGACGGAATGGTTAATGTACCGCTTTGTTGGGGATAAATGGCGTATTGACGTTCTATCACATTGTAGCGGTTTTTCCCGATCACCTTGGTATAGTTGCTGTCATTACCCAGTTTTTCAATAACGGCATTGTTCAGTTCCAGATCGGTTAAGGTGGCATTGGCCAGTCGGATACGATGATACAGTTGCACGGTTAACAGGATCTGCTGCTGTACATAAACACTGTCTTCAGCAGATAGCTGCAGCTTTAAAAAGACCTCCTTGCCGTCCAGTGCTGGTGTGGTGGACTGTTTCTGAATAACCAGAGGTATTGGTTGGGTATGTTCATTGCCGACCTTAATGGCAGGAATGGTCAGTTCACCGGTTGATTTGGGTAATAGGGTAATGGTCCAGGTCTGGGTACTGGACGCATGGCCATTAATAAAACTGTAGTTCTGGCTCTGACTTTGTCCCAGGATCTGAAAATCTTTTTTCAGCACACCCAGATCCGGAGAACCGGAACCGTTTTTGGACTGAATATTCAGTGTAATAGTTTCATCAATAGCCACTACGGTTCGGTCCGTTGTAGCCCTGACATCCGCCCATAAGGGGGTAGAGAAACTGAGTGTCAGCAAAATGAGCATAATATACTGCAATTTAAGACCCATTATTGTATTAAGCGTCTTTCTTACCATGGGTTACCCTCGTATTGTTGCGGACTTTGCTGTTGTCTTTGTTTAATCAATGTATTGTTCCTGAATTTAATTCTCAGCAGTTCACCGGGGTTATCCGGGATCCGCTGTAACCACTGTTTCATGGATTGCTGTTCTTCCTGGCTGAGCTGTGACATAAGATCGGCCGGAGCCTGTGCCTGCTCATTGTGCTGCTCTTTGTCCTGATCATGTTCCTCAGATTGATCTTCCTGAGTCTGTGCAGCCTGAGCGGCCTGCTCTCTGGCTTTTTCAATCTCCTCCTTGCTGTCAGGCTGTTTCGCCTGTTGGGATTGCTGATCGCTGTTATCCTGCTGCGCATTTTGAGCTGCCTGTTGTTGCTGTTCAGAAGACGGATCTTTCTGTTCCTGACTTTTATCCTGATCCTGTTGAGAGGACTGTTGTTCTGAGTCCGATTCAGATTCGGAATTTTCAGACTTGTCCTGATTTTTACCCGTATCGTTCTGTTGTTCCTGCTCCTGCTTCTGACCATCACTGCCGGATTCTTTGTCAGATTGAGAATCCTGTTTATTACCGGACTGATCCTGTTGCTGGTTCTGCTGTGAATTGTTCTGTTGAGACTGATTGTTTTGATCCTGCTGCTTCTGATTGTTCTGTCCAGACTGCTGTTTTTGCTGTTCCAGAAGTTTTTTTACGTAATCAAGATTCTTTTTGGCATCCTTAAATTCCGGATTTTGTTTTAAGGCCTGCTCATAAGCCTTAATGGCTTGTGGAAACTTCTGCAGATTGGCCAGAGTATTACCCTTGTTGTATAAGGCATCAGCGCTGTCAAACTGGCTGTATTGCTGTAAGGCCTGTTCATATTGACCGGCACGATAATAAGCCGAGGCTTTCCAGAGTGGATCCTTAAAGGTTTCGGCTGCCTGTTGATAGTTCTGTGCCTTAAAGCTTTTATCGGCCTGCTGATCCGGTGTCAGCCAGAGATCATTCCAGTTAAAGCCGGACTTGCCTTTTTGCTGAGGTGCGGCGATGTCAGCCGTGTTTTCAGATACCTGTTCAGCCATAACAGGATCACTATAAAAGACCGGCAACAGCAAGGATGAAACCAGTAAGGAGCCCACTAACAGAGTGAGTACACCCTTGCGAAACATCAATAATGCCAGCGGTATAATCAGCAGTGTGACATAAGCTCCGGCATCAATCCATTGTTCCAGTTCTTCATCCTGTTGTTTGACTTTATCTTTATCAATAAACTTCTGTTCCAGAATTTCCTTAAAATCGCTGTCATCCAGTGACAGACGATGATAAAAACCGCCGCCAGCCTGAGCGATGGCTTTTAAGGGCTGTTCTTCCAGTTTGTTTAATATAACCTGACCGGAGCGATCCTTAATAAAGCCTCCCTGACCGGGAATGGGAATAGGGGAGCCGGCCTGAGTACCGATACCGATAATAGAGGTATGATAGCCCTGTTGTTCAAGTTGTTTAAGCTGTTGTGTTATCTTCAGTTGTTCTGAAGCATCAATACCATCGGTAAATAATAATATGTCCCCCCGGTTGTAACCGGCATTGACTAATAATTCTTTTGCGGTTTTTATTGCATCTGCTGCAGATGAGCCGGACAGGGGCATAATGGAAGAGTCCAGAGCCGGTAGCAGGGACATAATGGTTTTATTATCAATGGTCAGAGGGCTGACAATATGGGCATCACCGGCATAGGCTACCAGTGCTGTCTGGCCTTCTTTTTTCTGCTTTAAAATATCAATAATTTTAAGTTTGGCTCTTTCCAGACGAGAAGGTTTGACATCTTTTGCATTCATGGATAGGGACAGGTCAAGCACAATAACCAGAGCGGAATCCTTCTGAAAAACTGGCTGTTCTTTTTTCTGCCAGCTTGGCCCGGCCAGAGCAATAATGCTGATTAGAAACATTAAGGGAACCAGCCATAATAACAGGCGTGAAGCAGAACCGCTGCTTTCTCTGGTGCGGGTGAGCTGAAAGTCCAGTAAAGCCGGATCACACACCTTTTCCCAGCCGATACTCTGTCTGGAGCGACGATAAAACACAATCAGTATAATGGCCACCACAGGGACAGCCAGCAGCCACTCAGGTCGTAAAAAATGAAAATCTGCTAACATTATTGACCTCCCTTCCGGCTATAAAAGGGCTGATAAAACTGACGCAGTAAATACACCATAATCGCCAGCACAAAGGCCAGACTCAGCGGCAGATGAAACAGAGATTTGGTTGGACGATACGTCAGATTATCGGATTCCACTGGTTCCAGCTGATCCAGTGTCTGATAAATTTTCTGCAGTTCCCTGGTATCTCTGGCACGGAAATACTGGCCGCCGGTAATGTGGGCAATCTCCTTTAAGGTCTTTTCATCCAGATCTCTGGAGGGATTGACTCGCTGTCGGCCAAAAAAGGAGCGTACGATCATTTCATCAGCACCAAAACCAATGGTGTAAATTTTTATACCGATCTGTTTGGCCAGTTTTGCCGCGGTTAAGGGTGCAATGCCGGCGTTATTGGAACCGTCCGTGAGCAGGATCAGGACTCTGGATTCACTTTGTGTTGCGGGCAAATCCTTCAGACGTTTGACTGCCAGACCAATGGCATCACCAATGGCTGTAGCACGTTGTCCGGCCATGCCGATAAAGGATTCAAGCAGCATCCGTTCAACGGTTTTACGGTCAAAGGTCAGAGGTGTTTGCAGATAAGCGTGATCACCAAACAGAATCAGACCAATGCGGTCGCCTTTGCGCTGTTTGATAAAAGGCAGCAGAACGGCTTTAACCGCGGTCAGTCTGTCCACCGCATCCTGGGCAAAAAACATATCGGTCTGCTCCATACTGCCGGAAATATCCACTGCCAGCATTAAGTCCCGGCCACTGACAGGAATGGATATGGCTTCTCCCGACCATTTGGGCTGAGCACTGGCGGTAATCAATAATATCCAGGCCAGTAAAGCCAGGATCAGTGCCGGAGAAAAACGGCTTTTATTAACCGCTGCGCTCCGGCGGCCAAGCTGGTCTATGGTATGGTAAAACGGTACCTTTAGAGCCTTTGACTGAGTGCTGGCCAGAGGCTTGCTGAACCAGTACACCAGTAAAGGTAAGGGCAGTAGCAGGAACATCCAGGGCCAGTCAAAACTATACATGCTGACCTCCGGAATCTTTTTGTGCGCTCAGCTTTTGCTGTACGGTTTTCGCCAGCAGCGTTTCTGCGGCTGCAAATAACTGTTCCAGTAATTGAGTATCAATGGTTTTATCCGGTGCCTGATAGGGGGCTTCCAGTAACAGATTTTTAAAGCAACCGGAAAAATCCTCAGTTCCGGAAAGACGATCCAGCAGTTTCAGCCATTGTTCATCGGTTAATGAAGCGACCTGCTCCCGTGGATAAACAGACAGGGCAAAACGCCGCAGAAACACAGACAGTGCTTCTATACTCTTATGGGCATTTTGTTGCGCTTTGTATTGCTGTTTCAGCTTTTCCAGCTCTTGCTGTGCTTCGCTTTTCAGGCGTTTTAGACGGCGCTGTTCCAGCACGGCCGGATCCCGCTCATGCTGTTTTTTCCATAACCAGAAGGCGGTAAGCGCAATGATCACTACCCCGAGGGTGAACCACCAGCCCGGTGCAATGGGCCAGAAACTAATGGCCTGAGGTAAATGAATATCGGCCAGTTGAGACGGATCAAAACCATTGCCCGGTGCTGTGGATGTCATAACCGGATTAGATGTTATAACCGGATTGTTCGATGTAACAGGCATTAATGACGACTCCTGGCAATTCTTCGGGTAGTATTGTCTCTGCCCAGGGCGGCTATAAAGCGTTCCGGTACCTTGTCATAAGTGGCCAGTTTAATCAGATTACTCTGGTTGTGTATGCAAAACTGTTCTATTTCTTGCTCCTTGCGGGTGAAAGACTGGTGAAAGGCCTGACGCAGAGACGGATCACTGGTATCAATCTGTTGGAAATGTTCACCGTCACTAATGGCATAACGGCCTGCCGGCGGCAGCTCGGCTTCAATGGGATCATAAATATGCGCCATAAGTAAATCATTGTGACGGGCAATATGACGAATGTGTTTTAAAGCGGTTTCCGTGGTATTCATAAAGTCGCTGGCAAATAAAACAATACTGCCGGGGTGGATCAGTTTCTGCAGTCGGGCAAATAAAAATTCACTGCTGAAATGACTATTGTGATTATCGGTGGTAAACCCCTCTGCATTGGGAAGGGTATTTTCCAGCGGTGCATTATGAAAATCGCTCAGCATTTTCAGATAACGTAACACACCCTGATGACCGCCCCGGGGACGCATTTCCCGGTGATCAGAGTCATTAAAGACGACGCCGCCAATACGATTATGATTATCGGCACCAGCCCAGGCAAACAGGGCCGCGGCCTTGGCTGCTGTCACTGATTTAAGGCAATGGCGGGTACCAAAATACATGCTGCGGCTGAGATCAACCACAATAAATACCGGGCGCTCCCGCTCCTCCTTAAACACCTTGGTGTGTACCCGGTCAGTACGGGCAGTCACATTCCAGTCGATATTGCGTATATCATCGCCGGGCTGATAAGGACGTACCTCATCAAAGTTCAGACCGCGTCCCTTAAAAGGGGACATGTATTGACCGGCCAGGGCAGAAAAGGCCTTACGCTGTGATCCCAGTGAAATCCGGGAAGAATGAAAACGCAGCTGAATCAGACCCTGCAGATCCACATGGGTTGCCTGCTTGTCTGATCCTTCCTGAGCCGTACCGGAAGCACGCATCGTGTCTTTAGTATTGGCGGAATGATCCTGCGTATTAAAAAGTGTTTGCCACAAACTCATATTGACCCGCCTTTAGGGAACCGCAATATAGCCCAGTAATTTACTGATAAAATAATCCGGGTCAATGCCGTTTGCTTCGGCTTCAAAAGATAGTAAAATCCGGTGCCGGAAAATATCGGCTACTACTGCCTGTATGTCAGACGGTGCAACATAGTCCTTACCGGCTAACCAGGCATGAGCTCGGGCACAACGATCCAGAGCAATGGTCGCCCTCGGGCTAACGCCGTAGTTTACCCAGTTGGCCAGTGTCTCATCATAAGGCTTTGGATTTCTGGTCGCCAGAATAATTTTTAGCAGATAATCTTCTACCTCTGGACTCATATGAATATTTAAAATTTCATGCCGGGCGGCAAACAGAACCTGCTGGGAAATAACAAATTTATCTCCATCAGTATTTTTGCTGTTCTGAGTGTTAACAAGATCCTGCTGGGCTTCCTGACGGTTGAGAGCCAGAATGGATTTTTCAGCATTTTGTTCCGGATAGTCAATGCGGATATGCATTAAAAAACGATCCAGCTGTGCTTCCGGCAGGGGATAGGTACCTTCCTGTTCAATAGGATTCTGGGTCGCCATAACCATAAACAGTTTGGGCAGGGGATAGGTTTTTCGGCCAATGGTGATCTGTTTTTCTGCCATGGCTTCCAGCAATGCCGACTGCACTTTAGCCGGTGCGCGGTTTATTTCATCGGCCAGTAACAGATTGTGAAACAACGGCCCCTGCTGAAAGTGGAAACTGCCGTCCTGGGGGCGGTATATTTCCGTACCGGTTAAATCCGCAGGCAATAGATCCGGAGTAAACTGTACCCGGTGAAAATCGGCCTCAATTAAATCACCCAGCTCCTTAATGGCCCGGGTCTTGGCCAGTCCAGGCGCACCTTCGACCAGTAAATGTCCGTCGGCAAGCAGGGCAATAAACAGTTTATTGACCAGAGCATCCTGGCCAATAATTTTTTTTCTTAAGCAATCTTTAGCTTGTGTGATCTGCTGAAATAGACTCATAGTATTTTATTATTCATCTCAAAAATAGTAATTAGGTATCCTTATTATTCCATTTGCATTTTAATGGAACAGGAAAACAGGATATGTCTGTTAATTTTGGTATAAAAAGGTAAAAAACAAGTATATGGTTAATAAAGGCTTATATTAGTCAGCCCCTGTTATCTCCCCTCTGTCTCCGGGAAAGAGGCAAGCTGTAAGGGAGCAGGATGACTGATTTGCAGTTATAGACAGAATTGAATTTTAAAAGTTCATTACTGTGCGTATGAACGGCGGTTTATGCCAGATTTCTGGCAGTCTGAACAATTTTTTTTCGCTGTAATAGTAGTTGCCAGCGACTGCCGCCCAGCTGATTCCAGAGTACCGCAGAACGAATGGCGGATAATAAGAGTGTACGGATCTTATTGGCATTGTCGGTATTATTAAGTATCGTCGGTTCACCGGAGACCATAATACGGGGACTTAATTTGCTGATGGTATCGGTATACAGACCACCCAGGCTGGCATAAATATTTGTGTGATCAATGCCGAAGTGCTCTATCTGTGCCCGGGTTTTTTCAATGCCCTGACTCAGATCATTGAGCATAGCCGGGTTTTTAAGCAGTTTGCCCGCAAGGAACAGCACCGAAATACTGTAGCGGGTCAGATCGGCACTGCGCTTTTTACTGTCACCGCTTAACTGCTGAACAATAAGCTGCAGTCCTTCGCGTATGCCCGGCAGTCCGTCAAAGACCTCCAGAGCATTATCCGGTTCGGTATTCATAATGGCCTTAACGGCAATATTAAGATAAAAACGATCAATCAGACCGCTATTGGCCAGTTGCTGTACCTGATAACAGTTCTGAAAGATTCCGGCCAGAGCAAGGGTGCGTTGTTCCAGATTGCTGAGCTGTTCGTTTGTCAATGTTAAAACCTGTTATGGATATTTTATTAATAAATGGATAGGCACTAATTAATTACCCCGCCCCCCAGGCAGATTTCACCATCGTAAAAAACCACTGACTGACCGGGGGTCACTGCAAATTGTGGTGAGTCGAATTCTACCATACATTGACTGTTCTGAGCGGAAGTTTCAATGGTGGTAATTACACAGTCCTGATCGGGTTGGCGATAACGGGTTTTGGCTTTACAGCGAAACGGGGTTTTGGGTGGTTGACCGCTGACCCAGTGTAAATCCGATGCGCTCAGGCTCTGACTGTAGAGCAGGGGGTGATCTTTGCCCTGTACTACAATCAGACGGTTATTCTGTACATCCTTCTGTGCCGCAAACCAGGGTTCACCGCTGTGTTTACCGGAAGTGCTCCGACCGCCAATACCCAGACCTTTACGCTGTCCCAGAGTATGGTACATCAGTCCTTTATGCTGTCCTACAACCTCACCTTCGGGGGTAACCATATCACCGGGCTGAGCCGGCAGGTAACGGCTGAGAAACTGGTTAAAGTCCCGTTCACCAATAAAACAGATCCCGGTAGAATCTTTTTTATCCCAGGTAGCCAGTTGGTGGCTTTCAGCCAGATGGCGAACCTGAGGCTTTTCCAGTTCTCCGACGGGAAACAGGGTTTTAGACAGAGGATATTGGCCAATGGTGTAGAGAAAATAGCTTTGATCCTTATTATTATCTTTACCCTTGAGTAAATAGAACTGACCTTGTTCTTCTCTGACGCGGGCATAATGACCGGTGGCTATTTTTTCTGCACCCTGAGCCAGAGCATAGTCCAGAAATACCTTAAACTTGATTTCTTTATTGCATAATATATCCGGGTTGGGAGTGCGTCCGGCTTTATATTCAGCCAGAAAATAGGCAAATACATTATCCCAGTATTCCGGTGCAAAATTGACCCCGTGAAAAGGAATATCCAGCTCAGCGGCAATGCTTTGGGCATCAGCAAAATCTTCTTCTGCCGGGCAATAGCCCTCATCGTCATCCTCATTCCAGTTTTTCATAAATACCGCGGAGACGTCATAACCCTGCTGTTTGAGCAATAAGGCAGCAACGGATGAATCCACGCCGCCGGACAGGCCGACAATAACCGGGGTATCTGTCTTTGTTGGTTTCTGGTTATTCATAAATCAGCTTTTGTCCTGTGGTTCCCAGCCATCACGCCATTGTTCAAGGGGAATAATATGGGGCGGCTTGCCATTATCTTCAAACCAGGAATCCACAGCATATTCACGTTCGGGGTGTCTGGTTTCCCGCATGGCGGCTGAGCTGTGCGGCCAGCCGAAAATAAAAAAACCACGGGTGACATGATCCATGGGTTCATGCCAGCGCAATAAGTCGTGTTTTTTTAAAATCATTAAATAAACAGTCGTGTTGGTGGATTCATCAATACAGTCAAGCTGACCGGGAGAACCCATATGTTCAAACAGGCGGGCTTTATCCCGATCGGTACCTGTTTTGGCACCAACAATTTTTTCAAACTCTGCTATGGCCAGGGCAATTTGCTGACGTTCCTGTAGGGCAGATTGAGCCGGGGGCTGAAAATGCGCAGAGATTTTCTGCCACTCCTGGTCATTGAGAGATAATTGTTCCACTTCCTTGCAGCCCTGACCGTGGCACATTGAAAATTGAGAACGATTGGGGTTATTTATAATCTGTTCAGAAACAAATGTGTCTGCCAGGAGAGCGGGAGACAGGCTTATGCAGAAGAAAACAGGTGCTATACGGTAAAAAGTCATGACCAGATTATACCATAGTCATATTACGGTCGGTTTATTACCTGGCTATTGTTTTTTACGATTCTACTGATTTATATAGGATTAACGATAGCCATTATTCACCTGGACGTTTAAAACAATATATTCCCCCGGCTGTAAATTTCTTAGCTGCCACTGTCCAATGCGGTGGCGGATTAAGCGCAGGGTCGGGAACCCGACTGCCGCCGTCATACGGCGTATCTGACGGTTTTTACCTTCCGAGATGGTCAGTTCTATCCAGCTGGTCGGGATGGCCTTTCGAAAACGAACCGGTGGGGTTCTGGGCCAGATCTTCGGTTCTGATATGATACGGGCCCTGGCCGGCTGGGTCAGGCCGTCTTTTAGCTTAACGCCCTGCCTTAATTGTTGAACTGCTTGCTCAGTAATGGCACCATCCACCTGTACCCAATAGGACTTTTCCTTACCATGCCCGGGATGGGCTATCTGGTGTTGCAGGGCACCGGAATCAGTGAGCAGTAACAAGCCTTCACTGTCTCGATCCAGACGACCGGCAGGGTAAACTTTTTTGATATTGATATAGTCAGAGAGAGTTTTTCGATCGGCTGCGTATTGTTCATTACGGTCAGTGAACTGACTGAGCACATTGTAAGGCTTGTTAAAAAGTAGCAATTGCGCCACTGTGGCTCCCTGCTAAAAGAGTGTGGTTAAACAAAAAGACAATTATATCAGGAACTGTTGGAAGGCTTAATAATATATGGCTGAAAAGGGGAATGTTTAATAACTTCAACTGGATGGCTCCTGGCATAGGTGATAAATTCTTCTGCCTTCAGTGGTTTGCTGTAAAAATAGCCCTGTGCATAATGGCAGCCGTTCTGTATAAGAAAATCAAGCTGATGCTGGTTTTCGACACCTTCGGCAATGACTTTTTTGCCCAGACTTCTGGCCATTTTTATCATGGTTTGAATGAGCTTTTCATCATCTTTATTAAAGCCGATGCCGGAGATAAATGACAGATCCAGTTTAACATAATGAATTGGAAACTCCTTAAGGTATTTTAATGAGGAGTAGCCTGTGCCGAAATCATCAATAGCGATCAGTATTCCCTGTCTGGACAGCTTATTTAGAGTATTCCTGGCTTTGGTATTGTTATCAATCAGTAAGCCCTCAGTGATCTCAATCTGCAGATTGTGCATAGACAAAGTATGGTTATCCAGTGCGGATATAATGTCCCTGCACAGAGAGCCGTAATTAAACTGAATGGGTGAAACATTAACGGCCAGAGGTAATGTGATTTTCAGGCGTTCCAGCTCCTTAATCATTTTAATGGCGCTGTTGAGGACAATCTCCCAGATACTATTAATCAGTCCGCAGCTTTCTGCTATTGGAATAAACTCCGCAGGTGATATAAAACTGCCGTCTTCCTGCGGCCAGCGGATAAGGACTTCGGCACCCATGACTTCTTTAGTGTGGATATTAACCTTTGGCTGAAAAACACAATACAGTTTATCTTCATTCAGGGCGGTTCTTAAGTCGGATTCCAGGGTATAACGCCGCAGAACTTTTTCATTTAAATCCTTAGTATAAAACTGATAATTGGAATGGTGGTTATCTTTAGCTTTATACATCGCAAAATCAGCATGGCTAAACAGGGTTTTTGAATCCTGGGCATCAGTTGGGTATATGGAGATGCCCATACTGATGCCGATATAAAGCTGTTTATCAGCTACAAAAATGGGTTCTTCAATAGTCTGAATGATTTTGTTAAACAAATGGGATAATTCAATTTCATTGTGAACATCTTCAATTATGGCAATAAATTCATCCCCGCCATGACGAGCCAGAAAGTCTGTTTTTCTAAAACAGTCTGACAGCCGTTTGGCAACGGTTTTTAAAACTTTATCCCCGATTTCATGTCCCAGGGTATCATTGATGGCTTTAAATTTATTCAGATCCATATAAATCATGGCTAAAATGCTGCTGTTACGGCGGGCACGTGCTATGGCGCGTTTTAAATGTTCTTCTACCTGAAAACGGTTGGGCAGTCCTGTCAAAACATCGTGACGGGACAGATATTCAGCCTTTTTCCGTACGGCGATCAATTGTGTGACTTCTGTGCGGATAGATATATAACTTTTTGGTTTTCCGTCAGTGCCCATTAAGGGGACAATTGTGGTTTCCACCCAGTATAGTTGCCCGCTTTTTGTTTTATTGCAGATAACCCCATGCCATACCTTACCAGCCGTAATGGCTTTATACATTTTTCTGAAAAAGTCTCTGGGGTGTTTTCCGGAATTAATTAATCGATGATTCTGACCCAGCAGTTCTTCTTTTGAGTACCCGGATAAATCAATAAATTTTTGGTTGACATAGGTAATATCCCCGTCAAGATTAGTCACCGCCACAATGGAATGTTCATCCAGAGCATATTTCTGGTTTTTTAAATCCTGATTAGTCTTTTGAATGACCTGCTGCATCTCATTAAAGCCATTAAATAAGGCTCCGATTTCATCTTTGCGTTGACTGGTGACAGGGTATTCCAGACGGCCTGTTTTACTGATCTGTTTTAATGCATTCAGAAGGGTTGTCAGGGGGCTGGATACAAAATAGTTAAATAACAGTGTCAGCAGGGCAGACGCAATAAACAGTGCAATAATCAGGGCAACCACCTGCTGCCTGAAATTTATTAAAGCCTGTTCGATGTTTGCCGTAGAGACATGAATATAGACATAACCGTATGGTTGTCCCTGGTATAGGAGTGGTCTTAAACTAATATAGGTGTGTTCATCATATTGGCTGTAAGGTTCCCAGGTCTTTGGGGTTGGGTCGATATTCTGTTGGTTTTCCCCATGGTAATAGAACACGCCTTGATGTTGCTGGTTGTACACCACAAGTTGCTCTATCTGGCTAAAATACTGTAAACGGGAAGTGAGATCCGATGCCGTATCTATGGAATCAAAAACCATAATATTAACCAGATCCTGGCTGATAAAGTTGACATAAGCATCAACATTGTTTTCCAGTTCAGTTTTTAAACGGTTGACATTACTCTGCATGGTATGAAAAAAAATAAAACTGATCAGCAAGAGCAACACCACAAAGTTCACTATTGCCAGCCGGGTCTTGATTGAGTGTAAAGAAAGCTTTAACTTTTTCATCACGGATTAGCCTGTTTTTCAATAGGTAAAAACTGATTATTACCCCATTCAAACCAGGAACCATCATAATGGCCCACATCATAGCCCAGCTGCCTTAATACCAGGTAGCTTAAAGATGACTGCTTTCCCTTATTACAATATAAATAAATTTTTTTATTTTTATCCAGTGGACTGTATAGTGCTTTAAGTTCGTCTATGGATTTAAGTTGTTCGATACCATTACTGCGGGTAAAATTTTGGTCCCACGGGATATTGATAGCGCCGGGGATGTGGCCTGCGCGGGAAGCAATGGACTTTTTGCCCAGGTATTCCTCTTTACTGCGGGCATCAATAATAATACGATCCCTGTTTTCCAGAGCCAGCTGCATACTCAAGCGGGTAATCATTCGTTCTGGTTTCAGTTGAGGAATGTATTGAGTTTTAGTGATTTCGGGTGTTTTTTTACTGACAGGATTGTTTTTGTTGAGTGTCCATGCAGGAAAACCGCCGCTTAATAATTTGACTTTTTTATGTCCAAATACTTCAAATACCCAGAAAGTCCGTCCGGCATCAATATGGCTGCCGGCATCATAAAGCACCAGAGTGTTGTCGGGCTTCAGACCTGCATTGCTGAATAATTGCTGTATGTGGGTCATATTGGCCACCCGGTCGGTATTTTTAACCGGATTAAAGGTCTCAGAAACAGGGATATTTACCGCACCGGGTATATGTCCCTGACGGTATAACCGGGCGGATCGGACATCAATAACCACCACATCAGGCTGGTTTTTATATTGTTTCAGCCAGTTAACATCAACAATAAGGCGGTTTTCCCCGGCAGCACAGGCAATAGCAGAGAACAGCCCCAAGATAATTAAACAAAATAAAATGATAATAGGTTTCAAATTCATCGTTTTTTATTAATTGATGTATTTATTGATTTATGTCAATTTAAACTGTAGTTCATTTTATGAGATTTTCCATTTTTTCTCTGCTATCCTTGGAAAATTACTTTTACAGGTACAAACCGGGATAGCCACTATTTAATATGCAGATAAGCCAATTAACACAAGCGGATGGAAAACTGGATTTATACAAGGTGCTGGATCAACTGGTGCTGGATGGTATAGTCAGCAAGGAAAATGCTCAGGTGCTGCGGGCGCTGGATAAAAATGACCAGTATCGGAGTCAGCATCCGTTTCTGGTGATAACTGAACGGGGCTGGAAGAACGGCCAGCATCCTGAACGACTGATTACGCTGGATGAACTGACCCAATGGCTGTCAGGTTTAACGGGTATAAAAACCATGCGCATTGATCCGCTGACCGTGGATGTGCACAGCATTACCGCCTTAATGTCCTTTTCCTATGCCCGCAATTTTAATGTGCTGCCCGTTGAAGTACATGCCGAACGGGTTTATGTGGCCACAGCCCAACCGTTTCAGACGGAGTGGATTGCCGAAATTGAACGGATCAACAATAAAAAAGTTGAACTGGTGCTGGCTAACCCCGATGACATTGCCCATTATCTGGTAGAGTTCTACAGTGTTTCCTCCTCAGTAACCCAGGCCAGATACCAGAGTGAGGATGAAATTCTGGGTATTCAGAATCTGGAACAGCTTATTGAAATGGGCCGTGCCGGAAATCTGGACGCCAATGATAACCACATTGTCAGAATTGTGGACTGGCTGCTGCAGTATGCGTTTGAACAGCGTGCCAGCGATATTCACCTGGAACCGAGACGGGAACAGGCCAATGTGCGTTTTCGTATTGACGGCATTATGCAGCAAGTGTACGAAATTCCTGCAGCGGTGATGAATGCAGTATCCAGCCGGATAAAAATACTGGGCCGGATGGATGTCTCAGAAAAACGTCGTCCCCAGGATGGCCGGATAAAAACCCGTACCCCGGCCGGGCAGGAAATAGAACTGCGCCTGTCCACCATGCCTACCGCCTTTGGTGAAAAACTGGTTATGCGGATTTTTGATCCGGAAGTACTGACCAAAGATTTTGCCTCGCTGGGCTTTGGCAAACAGGAAAAACAGCATTGGGAAAATATGATCAAACAGCCCAATGGCATTATTCTGGTCACCGGTCCTACCGGCTCCGGCAAAACCAGTACGCTTTACACCACCCTGCGACGGCTGGCCAGACCGGAAGTCAATGTCTGCACGGTGGAAGATCCCATTGAAATGATTGAGCCGAAATTCAACCAGATGCAGGTTCAACAGAATATCGACCTGGACTTTGCCCAGGGCGTGCGTACCCTGATGCGTCAGGACCCCGATATTATTATGATAGGGGAGATCCGTGACCGGGAAACCGCAGAAATGGCGGTACAGGCCTCCTTAACCGGCCATCTGGTACTGACCACTCTGCATACCAATGATACCCTGTCGGCTATTGTTCGTTTACGGGATATTGGTGTGCCCACCTATCTTATCCACTCCAGTATTATTGGCATTATGGCCCAGCGTTTGGTCAGAACCCTATGCCCGCACTGTAAGGAAGAAACTGAAGTGGATACTGATGTCTGGGTGGATATGGTGCGCCCCTGGAAAAGTGAGCCGCCACAGAAAATTTATAAACCGGTGGGCTGTATCGAATGTCGCAATACCGGCTTTATGGGACGGGTCGGCCTGTTTGAAATGCTGCCGCTGAGCCGGGACTTAAAACACCTGATCAGCCAGAATGCCGAACTGGACACTCTGCGCCGTCAGGCCGTTCGGGAGGGCTATAAACCCATGCGTCTGGCCGGAGCCCAGAAAGTAGCCAAAGGCATTACCACCATTGAAGAAGTTTTACGGGTCACGCCAGTACCCATGAGTTAATAAAATCAACCAGTCGTTTCAATAAATGGTTTTCAACAGTATAATTCATCCCCCGTTTAACTGTTGAAGCAAATACCATGAACAGCACAAGTCTTACTCAAACCTTTGCCCGGATCCGCAGTAACAAGTTTTTCGAATCCTTTGTTATTTTTATTATTATTTTCTCGGCTCTGGTAATCGGTGCCAAAACTTTTGATATTTCTCCCCGTACTCTCTGGTTAATTCATGCTCTGGACTGGTTGATTACCGGTATTTTTTTAATAGAAATCATTATCCGCTTCCTGGCAGAAGAGCGAAAAAGAGATTTCTTTAAACAGGGCTGGAATATTTTTGATTCCCTGATTGTGATCATGAGTCTGATCCCGATTGAGGACAGTGAACTGGCGCTGGTTGGGCGTTTAATCCGTATTTTCCGGGTATTGCGGATGGTCTCTATAATACCGGAATTAAAAATCCTGCTTAATTCCCTGCTTAAGGCCATGCCGCAACTGGGCTATATTATTGCTCTGATGTTTATTATTTTTTATATCTATGCCGCCGTCGGCAGTACCTTCTTTGCAAGTATTAATGAGGAATTATGGGGGGATATTGCCATATCCATGCTGACTCTGTTCCGAGTAATGACATTTGAGGACTGGACCGATGTACAGTATGAAACCATGGAGGTTTATCCCTTAAGCTGGATGTATTATCTAAGTTTTATATTTTTTACCGCCTTTGCTTTTTTAAATATGGTTATTGGTGTGGTGGTCAATGTACTGAATGAAGAACACGAAAAAGCGGTATTAAAAAACAAAGTACCGGAGCCGTCCAATACCGAACTGCAGGAAGAAATACGGGCTTTAAGAAAGCTGCTGGAAGATAACCTTAAGCAGAACAAATAAGGTTACTGCTCTTTCTTCCAGGTATGTTATTTCCCTCCTGGGAGCGCGGGCATCCTGCCCGCGTCATCACTTCATTTTAACCGGTTACTTCTTAATGGTTAAATAATCATCCAGAATATCCTTACCCTGTTCCAGCAGAAACTGTAAAAATGTCCGTGCTGCCAGTGACAGACGCTTCTCCTTTAAATGCACAGCGTACCAGCGAAAAAACAGGGGAAATCCTTTTACATCCAGTACCGAAATATAATTATGTGCTAGCTCAAGTCTTAAATTATGCCGGGACAGAACTGAAATACCCAGTCCGGCCATAACTGCCTGCTTAATGGCCTCACTGCTGCCCAGTTCCATATAGGGTTTAATTTCAAGGTTCTGTTCAGCAAATAATCGATCAATGGCGAGGCGGGTTCCGGAACCGGGTTCGCGTACCAGAAAACGTTCCTTAAGTAATTGTTTCAGAGTAATATTTTTGCATTTTGACAGGGGGTGACCCACATTGGCGACCACCACCAGTTCATTATCAATAAACGGGTAGGCTTCCACCTCCAGTTCTTCCGGCACCTGACCCATAATCAAAATATCATCTTCGTTTGCCTGCAGTCGTTCCAGAACCCTGGAACGGTTAGTGACCTGTAAAACAGGCCGTACTTCAGGATATTGATGGATAAAGACTCCGAGTAAATGTGGCATAAAATATTTTGACGTAGTAATGGCAGCAATTTTTAAGGGGCCTTTTACCACGCCTTCCAGTTCCGCTGCCGTTTCTCCCAGTTCCACCATACTGCCCAGCACTTTCTGTGCAGAAAGGTACACCTCCTGACCAAAGGATGTGGTATGCAGATGGGTCCCTACTTTCTCAAGCAGTGGGTAACCTATTGTATCGCTGAGTTTTTTTACCTGCATGGAAACGGTGGGCTGAGTCAGGTGCAGCTCCTCTGCGGCTTTGGTATAGCCGCCCAGGCGAACCACCGCTTCAAAAATCTGTAACTGTCGAAGCGTAACATGACGGATTAAATTTTTAGCCAGTGAGTATGTCATAGACTATTACCTATGTGTTTTATAGAAATTATCGATTTCACTTTATACATTGCCTGCAACATAATTTCAACCAACGGAAACTTTGAAAGCTTTTAACCGCTGACAAAGTGACTCTTTTAAAACAAATATTAAACACATTGGTTTAACCACAGGAGAACAAAATGGCCAAGACCTATGACGCGGGTGTAAAAGAATACCGCGAAACGTACTGGATGCCTGAATACACCCCGAAAGATACTGATATTCTGGCGTGTTTTAAGGTAACCCCTCAGGATGGTGTTCCGCGTGAAGAAGTCGCTGCTGCGGTAGCTGCAGAATCTTCCACCGGTACCTGGACTACCGTATGGACCGATCTGTTAACGGATCTGGACTACTACAAGGGCCGTGCTTATGCAATTGAAGACGTACCTGGTGATGATACCTGTTTCTATGCCTTTATTGCTTACCCGATTGACCTGTTTGAAGAAGGTTCAGTTGTTAATGTAATGACTTCTCTGGTTGGTAACGTATTTGGCTTTAAAGCCCTGCGTGCCCTGCGTCTCGAAGACATCCGTTTCCCACTGGCCTATGTTATGACCTGTAATGGACCACCGCAGGGTATCCAGTTAGAGCGTGACATCCTGAACAAATACGGCCGTCCTTTACTGGGTTGTACCATTAAGCCCAAGCTGGGTCTGTCTGCCAAGAACTACGGTCGTGCCTGTTATGAAGGTCTGCGTGGTGGTCTGGACTTTACCAAGGATGATGAAAACGTTAACTCACAGCCATTCATGCGCTGGAGAGCCCGTTTTGACTTTGTAATGGAAGCCATTGAAAAAGCAGAAGCAGAAACCGGCGAACGTAAAGGTCACTATCTGAACGTAACCGCGCCGACTTCTGACGAAATGATGCGTCGTGCTGAATACGCCAAGGAAATTGGTGCTCCAATTATCATGCATGACTATATTACCGGCGGCTGGGCAGCTAATACTCAATTAGCACAATGGTGTCAGGAAAACGGTATGCTGCTGCACATTCACCGTGCTATGCACGCGGTACTTGACCGTAACCCACATCATGGTATCCACTTCCGTGTACTGACCAAGATCCTGCGTTTGTCCGGTGGTGACCATCTGCACTCCGGTACCGTTGTTGGTAAGCTGGAAGGTGACCGTGATGCCACCCTGGGCTGGATTGACCTGATGCGTGATTCTTATATTAAAGAAGATCGTTCACGCGGTATTTTCTTTGATCAGGACTGGGGCGCAATGCCTGGACTGTTCCCGGTTGCTTCCGGTGGTATTCATGTATGGCACATGCCTGCTCTGGTTAACATCTTTGGTGATGATTCAGTATTGCAGTTCGGTGGTGGTACTCTGGGTCACCCATGGGGTAATGCAGCGGGTGCCGCGGCTAACCGTGTTGCCGTTGAAGCTTGTGTAGAAGCACGCAATATGGGTCGTGAACTTGAGAAAGAAGGTAAGGATATCCTGACTAATGCTGCCAAGCACAGTCCTGAACTGGCGGCTGCTATGGAAACCTGGAAAGAGATCAAGTTTGAATTTGACACTGTTGACAAATTAGACGTTTCTCACAAGTAATTTAAAAAAGTAATAAGGAGCATTAAAAATGCAAGATTATCAATCCAGCCTGAGCGATGCCTCAAGCCGCAAATTTGAAACTTTTTCATATTTGCCTGAGTTCACACCAGAACAGACCCGCGCTCAGATCGAATACATCGTGAGCAAGGGCTGGAACCCTGGTATTGAACACACTGAACCAGAAAATGCCGGAGGACATTACTGGTACATGTGGAAACTGCCTATGTTCGGTGAAACCGATGTAGATGTGATTTTAAAAGAAGTTGAAGCCTGCCATGCCGCACATCCAAATAACCATGTGCGTCTGTTAGGATTTGACAACTTTGCACAGTCTGCTGGTGCGGCCATGGTTATTTACCGTGGCAAGATGGATTAATATCCATCGCACTGAATGTCTTAGCTGCTAAAAGCATAGCAGTTATAAAAGGCAGTTGTAAAAATGAGCTGTTCTGCCTGCGCCCTTGTCCGTTTCCAGTTTAGTGGGCGGAACAGCTTTTTATAAAAAATTGATTAAAAATTTAGCTATTCAAAAAGATATTGAGACTAAAATTTAGAGAAACCCGATGAATAAACCTCAGGAATATATTGGTGTTGATAAAGACGTCAATGGCGGTATGACGAATATCGGCAAAATTATCCGCGATGCCCAGGTATTCGGTTTAATACCGGAAACAGAAACCTGTGAAGGCTGGGATCTGTCTCGTATCAATGCGCTGTTACAACAGGTCAATGATCAATGGGATAAATACGGTTGTCTGGTCAGTCACTTACCGGATGATTTACGTCAGCGTCATAATGAAATTCATGGCCGTGCCATGGAACAGGCCAGAAAGGCCGGCTGGAGTGGAGAAGTTGAAACTGGTGATGAGGAATAAACCTCATTTACTTAAGCACAGGAGTGCTGCTATTTAGTGTCCAACCGTATATTCATATTTTTAATATGAATATTTAAAAATAGAGCAACATCCTGGGAGCGTGGGCATCCTGCCCACGTTAACATGCCAGTTTGCACGTTATTTTTGATGCGGGCAAGATGCCCGCACTCCCAGGTTGAAGGTGCTTTATTCTCTAACCTATTGGGTGAGAGAAGCCATTTAAGAAATGGATGAATACTAAATAGATGTAATCCGTTAAAACCACAGGTGGGTAAGATTATGAGTGTAGATGCACAACAGTATATAGTTAAAAACGAGCCCTATTATGAGCCAACGGGTAAGGAAGTCGAGCACTATGAGGCCGCATACAATGTGCGTATGCCCATGATGCTCAAAGGACCTACCGGCTGCGGTAAGTCCCGTTTTGTTGAATACATGGCCTGGAAGCTGCAGCGTCCGCTAATTACCGTGGCCTGTAACGAAGATATGACCGCTTCGGATCTGGTAGGACGTTTCCTGCTGGATAAGGACGGCACCAAGTGGCAGGACGGCCCATTAACCACGGCTGCTAGAATTGGCGCAATCTGCTATCTCGATGAGGTGGTCGAAGCCCGTCAGGACACCACGGTTGTTATTCACCCGCTGACTGACCATCGTCGCACTCTGCCGCTGGATAAAAAAGGTGAGCTGATTGAAGCTCATCCGGATTTTCAGCTGGTCATTTCATACAACCCAGGTTATCAGAGCTTAATGAAAGATCTGAAGCAGTCCACCAAGCAACGTTTTGGCGGTCTGAACTTTGATTACCCTGAAACTGAAATCGAAGTTGATATTGTCCACAAGGAATCCGGTGTGGAGCGTGTCATTGCAGAAAAACTGGTGCAGATTGCCCATCGTGCCCGTAATCTTAAGGGACATGGTCTGGATGAGGGCATTTCGACCCGTCTGCTGGTCTATGCCGGACAGTTAATTGCCAAGGGTATTGATCCAGAAGCGGCCTGCAGTATTACTATGGTCACTCCGCTGACCGATGATCCGGATATGCGCGATACCCTCAATGCCGCAGTACAGACCTTCCTGGGATAAGGTGTACCGGTCTCTGAAAACATCTCTAAAAACAGAGACCGACCATAACGCTAATCTCATTGTGAACCGGGAATAGGAGTATTCACTTATGTCATCCATTAAACTGGAAGATTATTCAGAATTTCTGGAACAGACGGTTCCGGAAGTGCGGGATATTCTTGACAGTACCTTTCACGAAGCGGCCAGAATCATGTCGCCTGCAGGCCTGTCTGATTATATGGATGGTGCCCTTGCGCTGAGCAAACTGGGAAGAGGGCATGAACTGGTCATCACCTATCTGCAGGAAATGCCCCTTGTAGCCAAAGAATGCGGTGAGGACATTATTTCTGATGTCATCACCGCCGCCATGAAAGTCTCCTCTATGACCTCCGGGCAGGTGATTAACCTGATGCTGTCCAGTCTGCCTACAGCGGCCAGGCATCTTGGGGATGCTCAGCTGGTCCGGGGTTATCTGACCCTGATCCATCAGCTGGCTTCCACGGCTGCCCGTGGTCTGCGCCCCATGCTCAGTCATATTGATGAACTGCTGTCCAAGCTGACCCTGAGCGGTCTGCGCCGCTGGGCGAACTTTGGTGCCCAGGCCTATCGTCGTGATTTTAATAATCTGACCGCTTACTTCAACCTGGAATCAGCTGACAGCCGGGCCATGCTGGAAAAAGAACGGCGGGGGATCCTGTTTGTCAAAATCCAGCGTAAAATTAACTTTTATCTGCGTGCCTTATGGGGGCGGGACTTTTTTCTGAGGCCTACCGGTGCCGACTATACGGACTTTCGTCCCTATGTAGAAGACCGTATCCTGCACATGCCCGATGCTCTGGATGATCTGGGTGATATTCCCGGCCTGGAAATTTACCGTGCCACGGCCGCTCATATGGCCGCTCACATGATGTACGGCAGAAAATCTGTATCCGCCGAACAGCTCAGTCCTGCGCAGATGTTTTTTATCGGTCTGCTGGAAGATGCGCGGGTGGAATATATGGCGGTTAAGCGCTTTCCCGGTCTGAAAAAACTCTGGCGTTCACTGATGATGGCAGATTACGATGAGCCGGTTGAGCATGAAACCGTACCCATACTGGAAAAACTGGCCCTGCAGTTACTGGACAGTGACATAAAAGGGGATGACGAACAACTCAATACCTTTGTCGAAAAGTTTCATAATGAAGTTCATGAGCATGAAGAGGATAACCATTTCTCCTGGCTGATGGGAGTGGAGCTGTACAATATTTTTGCCGGCCGCAAAGCCGTGCCCAGCCTGCGTATTCTGGAACGTTACCGTATTCCGTACCGGGATGATAACCGCATTGTCTGGCATTTTGAAGACATCGACTGGAACAACGGCACCGAATACCTGCCGGCCAGCCAGCGTCAGGTTCGCTACAAGGTCAGCCCGCTGATGATGGCTCATGAAGTGGACTGTGAACTGGCCGGTGATGATGCTCAGGAGATCTGGACCTGTTCGGATGTTATGCGGGTGTATGAAGATGATCTGACGGATACCGCTACCAGCTTTAATGAAATCATGGGTAAGGAGCCGATTTCTGATCCGTTCCACTATCAGGAATGGGACTACCAGATCCAGCTGCACCGCCCGGACTGGGTAACCCTGTATGAACGCAGAATGCCCAAAGGGGATCCGGAAGATATAGAACAGATCCTGGTGGAGCATAAACCCATTGCCCATCGTATCCGGCAGATCATTGACCTGCTGGCACCGGCCGGCGTACAGCGCCAGCGTGGTCTGGAAGACGGGGACGAAGTAGATATCAATGCCGCGGTGGATGCCATGATTGCCATTCGTATGGGAGAACAGCCCAGTCCGCGTATTACCATGCGTAATGTGCTTAAAACCCGAGACCTGTCAATTGTGGTATTACTGGATTTATCGGAGTCAACCAATGAGACCATCGGCGAATCAGACAAAACCGTTTTACAGCTTACCCGGGAGGCTGCCTCGCTGGTTGCCACGGCAATGGAAGGGATTGGCGATCCTTTTGCCATTCATGGTTTTGCCTCTGATGGCCGTCATGATGTTCAGTATTATCGCTTTAAGGATTTTAACCAGCATTACGATGATGAAGCCAAAGCGCGTTTAGCCGGTATGACCGGCGGCCTGTCCACCCGTATGGGGGGAGCATTACGCCATGCCGGATATCATTTGCTTAAACAGCCGGAACGCCGTAAGCTGATTCTACTGGTCACCGACGGAGAACCGGCGGATATTGACGAGCAGGATCCGCAGCATTTACGCCATGACACCAAAAAGGCCGTAGAGGAACTCTACAGCAATGGCGTCCTGACTTACTGCCTGACCCTGGATCCCAATGCCGACAGTTATGTAAAACGCATTTTTGGTGAAAGCCACTATACCATTGTGGATCATGTGGATCGTCTGCCGGAACAATTGCCGTTATTATTCGCCAGTTTAACAGGTTAATGTGGCTGTCCGGGAGAAGGGTATATGACCACTCGCATTGAGGATATGCCTGTTTTTGCCGCCAGAGTTCACCAGATAGATGCTGGTTTATATAATCTATGGCGGCGGGCAAAACTGCACCTGAACTTTCCTCTGCGTCTGGACATACCGGATTTTGAGTACATGGTGCTTATCATAGAAAAAGACAGCTGGGTGGTGGTGGATGAAAATAAATACGACCTGCCCATTCTGGCCTGGGTGGATTTTCAGGATAAGGGGCGAGACAGTCTGCACACGCCGGTCGAATGCACCCTGAATTATTATCATTATATGGCCAGTAAAATGCGGGAGCCCAGTCTGCATTTTCTGTCCGAAGCATTACAGCAACAATTGAGGTAAAACATAATGCCGCTTGCAGATATGAAGGATATGCTCAACCATGCTTATCACCATGGTTATGCGGTAGGTGCCTTTGAACTGATTAATCTGGAAATGCTCTCAGCGGTTATGGATGCGGCAGAGCGGGCACGGGCACCGGTTATTCTCAGTGTCGGTGAACATCATTTTGACGATTTTGATGTACAGCTGCTGATGCCGGCCGTAGAAGCCGCTGCCGCAAGGGCACAGGTGCCGGTAGCCATTCATTTTGATCACGGTAAAAGCATTGACTCAGCTACAGACGGTATCCGCCTGGGCTGCAACAGCATTATGGTGGATGCCTCACACCTGAACTTTTCTGAAAATACCCGGATCACCAAAGACGCAGTAGCAATGGCTCATGCCTGCGGCATCAGCGTAGAAGGTGAACTGGGTTATGTACCCCAGGCCGAAGAAAAACAGACCAAAGCCTGTGATGAACTGGCCTATACCTCTCTGGCTGAAGCAAAAGCCTATGTGGAACGTACTGGAGTGGATTGTCTGGCGGTATCCATCGGCACCGTACACGGCCGAATGAAAGGCAAGCCGAGACTGGATTATCAGCGTCTAAAACAAATTAATGAAGCCCTGAAAATGCCTCTTGTAATCCACGGTGGCAGCGGCCTCTCAGACAGCCAGTATCATCGCTTAATCAGCAATGGTGTTGCCAAAATCAACTGTTTTACCGGCATTTCTGAACTGGCCGCCAGAAAACTCAGAGAAAGCACCCGGGGCACCATCGGTATTAGCTACAGCCAGATCCAGAATATGAGCAAAGCAGCCATTACCTCTGATGTTGAGAAATACCTGCGCCTGTGGGGAGCAGCCGGCCGGGCTGCAGAAGTGCTGTCACAATGCCATATCTGGCAGCCCGTAGAACAGCTACTGATTTATAAACCCTTTGCAGAACAGGGACTGCCCCTAAGCACAGTCTATGAGGTTCAGGCTGTTTTATCCCGCATTCCCGGTGTCAGGGAAGTGCTGGTATCAGAGCTTATGGATAATGACAGTCATTATAAATATTCCTGGACCATAAAATTCTGTCACCCGGAAGCTGTAAAATCCTGTCAGACCCACCCCGATTTCCAGTCCTTAAAACGCAAGCTGTTCAGACCCCTGGAAGACAATACTCTGAACCTGATTCAGCAAAGAGTCTCTCCACGCTCACCTGAATTGACAGTGACTTCTTTAAAGGTGGCTTTTTAAGGCAGTTTTCTTACCCAGGGTTTTAATTGTGTTAAGTCTTCAGGTAATGCTTTTAGAGCCTGTCTGGCCTGCTTAAAATTTTGATAGTTGCCTATAAGGATAATAAACCAGGGTTTGTTATTCAGCTCCGTTTGGTAAATGGCGGCCTTATTGACCAGTTGATGTTTAAGCATAAAGTCCTTAATGGAGGCTGTCTGCCAGGAGCCGGAAACCTGGACAGCATAAAATGGGGTGGTTATGCTGCTGACAGGAATAATGGCCTGCTTTTTGGTATTGGACTTTGTATTGTTTGATGGGGTAGCGGTTTGAGATGATGTTTGCAGGTTTTTCTCAAGTTCAGTCACTTTACTGTCTATCTGAGAAACCTTCTCTGATAAATGACTGACAGACTGTTTAAGCTGGCTCTGCTCCTCTTTTAAACCGGCTGTTTTACCATTAAGTTCTTTTTGTAGTTCTTCCTGAAGCTCTTTTTTCAGAGCTGTTTCCAGCGCCGCCAGCCGGGCTTGCAGAAGTTCCTGTTGGGGGTTGTTGTTAAGTGTCGCGGTGTCAGCAGTAGTTTCAGACTTTGTCTGTGGGGTATTTAAAGTGCTTTGTTCCTGAGACTGTTGTGCCTTTATTTCTTTAATGGATTGTCTGATCCGGGTAAGCTGATCATTAAGTATAATGCTGTTCTGTTTGGTCAGGGCATTAATTTTACTGAAGGTTTCATTTTTAACTTCAGTTTTTATCTGTGCGGC
>JALTKC010000491.1 GCA_027076245.1 Gammaproteobacteria bacterium | reverse complement strand
AGGAGTCAGAGCGGCACCGGTGATTACCGCTTTAACCGTACAGGACACTCAGAATGTAAAGTATTTTTCTGCCACCGATCCTAAATTACTGACTGAACAGGCCAGAATTATTCTCGAGGATCTGCCCATTTGCGCCTTTAAACTGGGCATGCTGGGTAGTCTGGAGAATATTGAAGCTATTCATCAGATACTGCATGATTACCGGGATATACCGGTCATTATTGATCCCATTATCAGTGCCGGTGGCGGTATGACACTCAGTTCTGAAGATATGGCACTGGCTTATTCTGATTTATTATTTCCACTGACCACTCTGGTAACCCCCAATTCCAGAGAAGCCCGGATTCTGGCACCGGAAGCAGACACTCTGGAAGCCTGTGCCCAGGAATTAATGGATGACGGCTGTGAATTTGTCCTGATAACCGGAACCCATGAAAACAGCTCCGAGGTTATCAACACACTTTATGGCCAGCATGAAAAGCTGTCCAGCCTGTCCTGGCCGCGTCTTAAACACAGCTATCATGGCTCAGGCTGTACTTTAACGTCAGCTATAACTGGATTAATTGCCCGGGGAGTACCCGTACCTGATGCCGCAACAGCTGCCCAGCAATACACATGGGACAGCCTGCACAAAGGGTTTCAACTGGGTATGTATCAACACCATCCGGATCGGTTTTTCTGGGCCTCTGACTGGTTTGATAATCACCTGAATAATCCGTCAGCCAGATAAATTTTTATGCGCAAAAATAACCAGATACAGGGACTATATGCCATAACGGATCCGGCTCTGATCAATGATAACAATCTGATTGATGCCGTAAGTCAGACTATTGAAGGCGGCGCCAGAGTCATTCAGTACCGTAATAAACAGGCATCCCCTGAACGGCAGTTAAAACAGGCTCAGGCCATTGCCCAGATTTGTAGGCAGCACGAAGTCTGTTTTATTATAAATGACGATCCGCAACTGGCCAGAAAGGTCAATGCCGATGGAGTTCATGTAGGTAAAGATGATGGTCGGATAGCCGATGCCCGTTCTGTTCTGGGCAATGAAGCCATTATTGGTGTTTCCTGCTACAACCGGCTGGACAATGCCCTGCAGGCCCAGGCCGATGGTGCTGATTATATCGCTCTGGGGCGTTTTTTCCCGTCCCGTACTAAGCCAGAAGCCGTACAGGCAACTCTGGAATTACTGACTGAAGTCAGGCAGGCCATTGATTTACCCATCGTGACCATTGGTGGTATTAAACGCGATAATGCCGGACAGCTTATTAAACATGGCGCCGATGCCATTGCTGTTATTTATGACTTATTTCATAATACCCAAAATATTAAGCAAACGGCTCAGGAATTTCAAAAATTATTTGAACATCAATAAATCAGCTTAAACAACCAAAATACTTATTCAAACATTCATTCTCCGTAGTGGAGAGTATGTTTACAGACTAATTAATTAACAGGAACTCAGTTACCATGACCCGTTCACATGATCTATTTTTACAGGCTCAGAAAACCATCCCCGGCGGAGTAAACTCTCCGGTACGTGCATTTAAAGGTGTGGGGGGTGATCCGGTTTATTTTAAAAAAGGTTCCGGCGCCTATTTATATGACGAAGACGACAGACAGTATATTGACTATGTGGCTTCCTGGGGGCCTATGATTATGGGCCATGCCCATCCGGAAGTGGTTAAGGCCGTTCAGGATGCTGCGGCTAACGGCCTGGGCTTCGGTGCACCCACCCAGATTGAAACAGAAATGGCCGAACTGGTGTGTAAACTGGTGCCTTCCATTGAAATGGTACGCATGGTCAGCTCCGGTACAGAGGCCACCATGAGTGCTATTCGTCTGGCACGTGGTTATACCGGACGAGATAAAATCGTTAAATTTGAAGGCTGCTACCACGGTCATTCTGACTCTCTGCTGGTCAAGGCCGGCTCTGGTGCACTGACATTTGGTGTCCCCTCTTCCCCCGGCGTACCCGCATCCTTATCAGAACACACCATTACCCTGACTTATAACGACTCAGAACAGGTGAAACAGGTCTTTGCTGATATTGGTGAGCAAATTGCGGCCATTATTGTGGAACCTGTAGCCGGCAATATGAACTGTATCCCACCGGTTGATGGTTTTCTTGAAACCTTACGGGAAGTCTGTGATCAATCCGGTACGGTACTGATTTTTGACGAAGTTATGACCGGTTTTCGAGTAGCCAGAGGCGGTGCCCAGGAGCATTACGGCATCACCCCCGATTTAACCACTCTGGGCAAGGTGATTGGCGGCGGTCTGCCCGTAGGTGCCTTTGGCGGTAAAAAAGCCATTATGGAACAGATATCTCCCCTTGGCCCCGTGTATCAGGCCGGCACCTTATCCGGCAACCCCCTGTCCATGGCCGCCGGCATGAAAACCCTGACCCTCGCCTGTCAGGAAGGCATACATGAACAACTGGACAGCAAAGCCAGACGACTGGTTGAAGGCGTTATTGCCAAAGCCAGAAAAGCTGGCATCCCCATGACTTATAACCAGGTCGGCGGCATGTTCGGCCTGTTTTTCAGTGATGAGGAAAAAATTACCGGTTTCGACCAGGTCACAAAGAGCGATCAGGAACGCTTTAAAAAATTCTTCCACGGCATGCTGGATGAAGGCGTTTACCTGGCACCTTCTGCTTTTGAAGCAGGGTTTGTTTCTGCGGCGCATACGGATGAGGATATAGATGCGACGGTTGAGGCAGCGGGGAGAGTTATGAAAAAGATATAAAGAAAGCGCTGAGCGTTGAGCGCTGAGGAAGAGCATAAGAGCAAAGAGCAAAGAGCAAAGAGCAAATCAGAGT
>JALTKC010000490.1 GCA_027076245.1 Gammaproteobacteria bacterium | reverse complement strand
TCAGCTCAATTTTGGTGCCTGGTTTGCCGCGCATCAGTTTGACGGCTTCATCCAGTTCCATGTCCTTAACTGATTTGCCGTCAATACGGAAGATTAAATCTCCGGGCTCAATGCCGGCCCGTTGTGCCGGAGTATCATCAATGGGGGAAATGACTTTAATCAGTCCGTCTTCCATGCCCACTTCGATACCCAGTCCGCCAAATTCGCCGGAGGTGCCTTCTTTTAAATGCTGGAAAGACTCTTCATCCAGATAACTGGAATGGGGGTCCAGTCCGGAGAGCATGCCTTTAATGGCATTTTTTAAAATGGTTTTATCGTCAATTTTTTCCACATAGTCGTTTTTAATACTGGCAAAGGCATCGGTAAACTCTTTGAGAATATCCAGCGGCAGGGGTTCCGGGGCATTTTTGGTGTCTTTAGCATAGACCTGACCACTGATAAATAGACTGCTGATAAACAGGCAGATTATAAAAACAGGCGATACATACTTTGGCTTTAACATCCATGGCTCCGGGTTATAGGGAAAAGTTGTCTGGATAACGTTTATCAGATTATTATTTGTTACAAAAGTTCAAATTAACGAAAACTGTTCAGTTAAACAGGCTATATTTTTGCCGATAGGGCTAATAATTACAATAGCTTAACAGGCATTTCTAAATAAAATATTAACTTCTTCTTTTTTTACACCAGCGTGAGGGGTTATCGGGCTTGCCATTGTGGCGTATCTCAAAATACAGCCCGGCCTGTTTTAAACCGCCGCTACTACCAACTGTAGCAATAATTTCATTATTCTCAACCCAGTCACCCACTTCCTTAAGCAGAGCCTGATTATGGGCATAAAGACTCATATAGCCGTTACCGTGATCAATAATAATAATCAGGCCATAACCTCGTAGCCAGTCGGAATAGGCAATCCGGCCATGAGAAATGGCATGTATCGGTGTACCTTCTCTGGCACGGATAATATTGCCCTGCCATTTAACTTCGCCCACACTACGCCAGTGATTATAAAGATTTTTTACCGTGCCTTTAGCCGGCCAGTAAAGCTTGCCACGTTGTTTGCTAAACGGTTTTTCAGTTGGCAGGGCCGGAATATCATCCAGGGCTTTTTTCAGTTTTTTGATTAAGCGGGTAAGGTTTTTTTTGTCACGCAGCAGATCTTTTAACTGTTTGTCTTTAGAGGCAATGTCCTGATCCAGTTTACTCACCAGTTCATTACGCTGTGCCTGTTTCTGTTCCAGCTGATGTTTTTCATTTTCCAGTTGAATTTGCTGCTCTCGCAGGTTTTGCCGGGTAAGACTGATGGCCTGTTTATCGGCGCTGATGCTGCTGAGCAACTGGTTGACTTCATCTATCTGTCTACTGCGGGCACGATTAAAATAATCATAATAAGTCATAATCCGGCTGATGGTAGCTGGGTTCTGCTGGTTAAGCAGTAATTTAATGTATTCCTGACGGCCAATATTATAACTGGCCTGTAGCTGGCCGGACAGCAGTTCCTGTTGAATCCTTAGTTCCTGTTTGTGTTTTTCCAGACGCTGGTTCAGCTGTTCCAGACGGTTATTAAGCTGCTGGATTTTCTGACTGGTGTTAAACAGTTTACGGGCAGTATCAGCAATGCGTTGTTCGGCCTGCTGAATTTCCTGTTCCAGGCGGGACTTATGATGCTGTTGCTGTTTTAAGCTGGATTTAAGGTCTTTAATTTGCTGGCGTAGCTGTTTTAACTGCTGTTGTTTTAGCTGGCCTTTTGAACTTGAGTTGTTATTGCTGAAAACAGCCGATGGAAAAAAGAGGGAGAGCAGCATAATCAGCAGCGCGAGGCGACTGATTATGGGTTGCATAGCAGAAATCGAATTATTCGACAGGGGTTTCAATATCTTCCTGCAGAGTCAGCAGTGGCCGGCCATTCATTTCTGACGGGATATCCAGGCCCATCAGGTATAGCATAGTAGGGGCAATATCGGATAAAGCTCCGGTTTCCGCCATAACTGCATTGCGATGACCCACATAAACAAAGGGGACAGGATTACAGGTATGAGCGGTATGAGCCTGTCCGGTATCTTCATTGAGCATCAGTTCGGCATTACCGTGATCCGCAGTGAGTAATAACTCACCGCCAGCCTCATCTGTGGCCTTGCAGATGGCATCAATAAATTTATCCAGAGCTTCAATGGCCTGAATAGTGGCTTCTTCATTACCGGTGTGACCCACCATATCGGGATTAGCAAAGTTACAGATAATGGCATCGTACTGGCCGGATTTAATGGCTTTTACCAGCTTTTCTGTCAGCAGAGGCGCATTCATTTCAGGCTGAAGGTCGTAGGTAGCCACATCCGGCGAATCAATCAGAGTACGATCTTCATCGGGGAAGGGTTCTTCCTCACCACCATTAAAGAAAAAGGTAACATGGGCGTATTTTTCAGTTTCTGCAATACGCAGCTGACGTAAACCCAGTTTGGAGATATATTCACCAAAGACATTGGTCAGTCGTTCAGGTGGAAAGGCTACCGGAATATCAAACCTGGATGAGTACTCGGTTAGGCTGACAAACTGTCCCAGTTTAAAACGGCGATCCCGTTTAAAGGCTTCAAAATCATCTTCAATAAAAGGCCGGGTGATCTGGCGGGCGCGGTCAGAACGATAGTTCATAAAGATCATAATATCGCCGTCTTCAATCCGTACCGGCTTAGTTCCTTTGGGAATAATAGCGGTTGCCTGGACAAACTCATCGGATTCGCCGCGCTGATAGGCCTCGTCCAGACCGTCCATTGCTGATTCGGCACTGAATTCACCTTTACCATCGGCAATGACATCATAGGCGGATTTGATCCGTTCCCAG
>JALTKC010000489.1 GCA_027076245.1 Gammaproteobacteria bacterium | reverse complement strand
GCTGATATTTTGTGCCTGTTTATAATTGATGGATAAAATCGGTTACCAGATCGATTTCTTCATCAGTAAGAACCTTATGACGTCCAAATGGGATCATAATAGAATTTGGGTTTGCTACAGTGGCATCATAAATCTGCGCTCTGAGCTTGGCACGATCCGGAAAACGCTGTTGCATGGCAACTAATGGCGGTGCAATATTTCCAGGCAGTTTACCACCTTTAATCATATGGCAGGCAAGACAGTTACCCTTTTTTCTATTAAAGGCAATTTCCTTGCCTTTTTCGATATTTGATTTAATTCCGGCAGCATGTACTGTACTTGAAGCCAGTCCCAGTCCAGTAATTGCAACAGCAATAAATGTTGTTGTAGATACGATTTTTGAAAAACGTCGCATCGACTCCTCCTGTTAAATTGTTTTCCCCACCCCGAGAAAAATGAATATTATGGTGTTTGTTGTTTGCTATATTTTAGCAGGCTGACAGGTTGCAGAAAGTTTCTCCAGCAATTATCAGTTAGCTCTTAGTCAGCAAAATAGTCAGCAAAAACCAGTTATGTTATTAAATCTGTTCTTTAAACATAGGTAAAAAATAACAGTATTTAAAAATTATTACAATAGTTGATGGATAAAAAAAGAAAAACAGTGTTAATGACTGGAAAATTAGTAAGTTAGCTTTTTCTTAAATAAATGATTTTTAACCTGAAAAAGACTTTTGATGAATAATAACCATAAGCTTACAGGGATAAATGCAGGTTTTTTGTAGAAAATGCTTAAATATCCTCTAATTTATACAGTTCCTGTTCTTCCTTAATAGCCTGTTTACGGGCTTCAAGACGGGAAAGCGTGTAAAAATCATTATTTTTAACCAGCTTGCGGGCAATGTTTAACTGCATAATGGCCTGTTCCAGAAGGCCGTTAAGGTAATAAAACTCGGCTTCAGCCATGTGGGCCTTCAATAGCTGCCGGTCTTTACCATAGGCTCGGGACAGCAGCTTGTATATTGCAGGATGTTTGACATTATCCTTATTATATTTCTCCAGCAGCTTAATACTTTTTTTAATCTGCCCTTCCTGGATCAGAGCATAAGCAAAATTTGCTGTCAGCACCAGATTATAGGGTTTGTTTTTAAGGGCCCTGGAAAAAATGGCCAGGCCTTTTTTGATACTAGCTTGTTTACCGCTGGCTATGTAGGCTTTTGCCAGTGCCACGCTATAGCTGGTATTTTGCGGTTCCATATCATACAGCCAGCGCAGAATTTTAATGGCTTCTTCATATTTTTGCTGTTTAAACAGCCCCAGGCCGTAACCGTAGTAAAACTCCGGATGAGTTTTAAGATTGTCCGGTGTGATCCGGGATTTATAATACTGTACCAGCCGATCCACATTATGGCTGGTAATGACCCGAAGCTTGGCTTTCATTAGGTGGTAGGTTTTGGGATCTTTCATACGAACCATTTGCCGTTTGTACTGCTCAGCGCGTTGAGTAGCCTCGGCAATCCGATTAATGGTTATCGGGTGGGTGCGTAAAAACTCAGGATAGCTTTTGCCGGCATAACGGTTTTTACGTTCCAGTTTCTGAAAAAATCCGGGCATCCCGGAGGGATCATAACCGGATAGGGCAAGATAGCGCATACCAATGCGATCAGCCTCTTTTTCATTGGCACGGGTATAGTTAATCTGTGCCTGCTGACCGGCTGCAGACAGCCCTACAGCCGCCGCTGCACCCACATCTGCACCGGCTCCTCCGGCGGCGCCTAATAATATGCCGGCAATCATACCGGCCATAATGGGCAGACTGAGCTGGTTGGCTTTTTCAAAGCTGCGGGCCAGGTGACGCTGAGTGACATGGGCAATTTCATGCCCCAGAACTGAGGCCAGCTCACTTTCAGTATCGGTGGTCAGAAACAGTCCGCTGTATACGGCAACTACCCCGCCAGGTGTAGCAAAGGCATTGATCTGTTTTGAATTAATCAGGAAAAAATGAAAGTTCTGGTAAGCATCATCACTATTGGTCACCAGAGAATAGCCCAGATTGGAGATATATTCATTAAGTTCCAGATCATCAATAACCTGATGGGAATTACGGATCTGGGTAGCAATTTCCCGTCCAATCTGCTCCTCCATATGGGGAGTCAGCGAGACACTGGAAGAAGCTCCCATATCAGGCAGCTGTATTTCTGAGCCAAAGGCTGGACGAACGAACAGGCTCAGGCTGATAAACAGGTTAAAGAACAGGAAGAAAAAATTTTTCACAGGGCCAGCGGCTTCCATCGAGACTGAAAATTGACTGTTATATGATGCTTAAGGTGAGAAACATATAGACAATAAAGGTAGAAATTTGTTCATATTATCAAGCATATAAATACCAGATTGGAATACTCGGCTTGAATTTGCCAAATATTAATATATAATTAAATGCTTTTTGAAAGCCATAACAATTAACTGATCATTTTATAATAGAGATTGATACTTTGTATAGGGGGTTCCTGATTCATGTATGGGATAAAAGAAATTGATGCTGCTGAATTAAGCAGGCAATTGAGCAGTACCGCAGAAAACATCTTACCGGAAAAACTCAGGCTGATAGATGTGCGTACGCCTGCGGAAGTTGCACGCGGTAAAATTGCCGGCTCAGAAAACCTGCCGCTGCACGTTATTCCCTTAAAGGTAGAAGAGCTGGATACAGACGAAACCATTGTTTTCTACTGCCAGACCGGTGCCCGTTCAGCCCAGGCTTGTGCCTTTATGACTTCGAAAGGGGTAGACAATTGCTATAATCTGCGGGGGGGGATTGTAACCTGGGCGCAGATGGGGTTGCCGATAGGGTAAGAGCAGCGTTCAGCGC
>JALTKC010000488.1 GCA_027076245.1 Gammaproteobacteria bacterium | reverse complement strand
ACCTGCTGCTCAGCCTGGGTTGTGAATGGGCTCAGGGCTATGGTATTAGCAAACCCATGATGGCCAGTGAAGTCAGCAACTGGATAAAAACCTATCAGGCTCCGGAACAATGGCTAAAACATAAACAGGCCGCCCCTGCAACCACCAGTTATGGTTTTCTACAGATTGCAACTTTACACAACCAGTTTGTTGAAAGAGTAGTAAAAGCCGCCCAGGATCGAGCACCTTCTTTATTCCCTAAACACATCGATGACCCACACCATTGTAAATTTGGTCAATGGCTGGAACAGCAGAAACTGACGGCCTTTGGAAACACTGAGCTGTATCAGCAAATTAACCTGAAGCATCAGGAAGCTCATCACCTGGCTAAAGCCATATTTGACTGTTTACACACAGAGCAGACAATGAAACCGGACGAATATTGTGAACAATTATTAAATGTTCACAATGAGTTAATCCATTTGCTGGTTCAGCTTTATTTAAACTCCAGTTTAATATCCATGGAACCTGAGAATACACTAAAAAGGGAGTAGGAAAAGCAAGCTAAGAGATTAAGAAAAACCTCCGAATTAAACAATAGTCCGGAGATTGATATCCGATAACCGGCGCAGCATTAAATCAAACGCATCCGTATAAACTGAATCGTGTTCTTTTAATTCTGGCAGTTCAACCAGTAGCGGGGCTTTTATCCATTGTTTTAAAGTTGCTATATTCTCTTGCAGACGGGGCATGGGGTGAGCAGCTCCGCTATTGGCTACCCAACCGGCCAGTTCAAGTCCACTTTGGGCAACAGACTGAGCGGTTAACAGGGCATGGTTAATACAGCCCAGACGCATATTAACCACCAGAATAACGGGATAAGCCAGTTGTTGAGCCAGATCAGCAATGGTTTGTGTTGAATTTAAGGGCACCTGCCAGCCGCCTACACCTTCGACCAGTACGATATCCGATTTTATTGAATTTTTCTGAATATTAGTGACTATTTGATTCATATTGATACTTTTTCCCGCTTTTTTTGCAGCAATATGCGGGGCAATGGCCGGCTCAAAGGCGAAGGGATTGACCTGTTCATAGGCTATTTTTACTGAAGATGCTGCCATCAGACGCAGAGCATCCTCATTTCTTAAGCCCTGCTCTGTCAACTCACAGCCGCTGGCCACCGGTTTAAAACCCAGACTATTAAAACCTGCCCGGGCAAAAGCCCTTAACAGGCCTTCTGTGACAAAAGTTTTGCCGGCATCGGTATCGGTAGCTGTAATAAACAAGGCGTTCATTATTTTTGAGTCTTCTGCGTATCATTCTAACACCACCCATAACCTGAAGATTTTTACTGAGCGCAACGAACAAAATCCACCGGTTACAGAATTGTTATGCGCTTGTTGTTACCAGTGGCTGGACATGATGCCTGGGTTTGTGGAGCGATAGATCATAAGTTGCCTGGAGATTGAGCCAGAACTCTGGCGACGTATTAAACGCCTCTGAAAGCAACCAGGCGGTATCAGAAGAAACCCCCCTTTTTCCCCTGACTATCTCATTAACCCTTTGAACCGGGATACCAATATGCGCTGCCAAAGCTTTTTGGGACAAACCTAGTGGTTCGAGATATTCTTTAAGTAAAATAACCCCTGGATGGGTTGCTATTCTGTTAGTAGGAATCATTCTCTGTCTCCGTAGCTTATCTCAGTGGTAGTCAATGATTTGAACATTGTGGGCGCCCGAATCCTGCCATCGGAACACAATACGCCATTGATTGTTGATACGAATGCTATGGAAACCTGCAAAATCCCCTCTCAACAGTTCCAGCCGGTTCCCGGGAGGGGATTTCAAATCATCCAGAGACTGCGCTGCATTAAGAACGTCCAGCTTATACAGTGCTGCCTCTCTGATTTGATGCGGTATTTTCCTGGCTTTACTACTCGAAACACCGTGAAAAAAATCAGACGTTGCTCGATTTCCAAAAGAAACTATCATGTATCTATATTAATGCATTCACGGATACCGTGCAAGCGTGTTTTTTATACATAACAGTCTATGCGGCCACATAGACATTATTAGCCTTGCTACTGTCGCAACTTATCGTATGCCCGTTCAAGCCATTATTTCTCCCTGGATTTCAGGGTGCTTTTAAGCTGTGCCATAGAAATGGACGTTTGTTGTCCATTGTCCATGGCATGGGTATTCTGCAGCGGGGTTTCAGGGTTCCAGGCATGGCCGTAAACCACTTCCCAGGTCAGAGGATAGCCTTCAGTGGTTTTAAATTGTTCGTATTGCTCAAGCATGGCCTTAAAACGCTGTTTGCCAGTCAGGGCGGTTTCCCGACCCCGGTTCTGATTGTGCGCACCCACGGCTTTCAGATCCAGCATAATCTGTTTGACTGAGGGGTAATTCAATACAATCCGCTCACTGTCCATAACGGGGTTTTCTGTCTGGACGTTATATAAAATATCACCAATATCATGCATATCGGTGAAGTTATTGACATGCACCTTGTCACTGACTGCCGCCCAGCTGGCTCTCAGTTCTTTCAGTGTGTCAGTGCCGAAGGTGGTAAACAACAGTAAACCGCCGGGTTTTAATACCCGGCGAAATTCCTGAAAAAGCTGAACCAGATCGGTACACCACTGAATAGTGAGGTTGGAAAAAATCAGATCCACACTGGCATCCGCCAGCGGCAACCGCTCCGCATCGGCACAGACATAATGATAACGATTAGCACGGATGGCCCGGCGCAGTTTATTGGTCAGGCCGGAAGGTTTAAGGCGCTGGCGGCATTTATGCAGCATCCGGGGTGCCAGATCCATAGCGATCAGATCGGCCTGCGGGTATTGCTCAGCCAGTCCCTGTATGCCCTGTCCGG
>JALTKC010000487.1 GCA_027076245.1 Gammaproteobacteria bacterium | reverse complement strand
GTAGTATGCGGGCGGTGCCTTTTAGGGGTAGGTTGTAAAAATCTTCGGGTTTGGCCTGTTTTTTTGTATCAGCAGCAGCACTTAAAGGCAGCATGGCTGGCACAGAAGAGGCTGCTGTACCTGCACCAACCAGTTTTATAAATTTTCGACGATCAATAAATGGCATAAATAAACCTTATGATTAATATGAATTATTCGGGATTTAGACAACACCAGCCCCCCTCACAGTCCAGTTATCCGGTTTTCCACAATAGGCGACCAGTAAAAAGACAGGTAAAATTCTGGTGAATGGAATTTTATATTTTTTCATATAGTATAATGTATTTTTGAAAATTTTAACCTGTTTTTCATACTTTAGTATAGTGGTAACAAGCAAATTCAGGGGTTAATTTAGTGAAAAATACCTTTAATTATTAAAAAAACAGCTGGAAAAGCAATTGGTTTATGGTGGTTTAGTTTAGGCATAATAGCTTGCTTGCTTTTTATTATTAAGTTTAATTTTTTTCTGGTTCGATAATAAGACCCGTATTGAGTCTGAGAGTATATAGTTATATAAAAGTATCTATGCTAAAATTCCGAACCGGTTTAAGTGGCCCGTAACCCGGCTTAGCCCGGCCCTGGACTGGTTTTACCGGCTTGTATAATTATAGACTTAAGGAGTCTGGTTCTGCAGGATCAGCATAAACAGGAAATACTGGCGTTAAGGGTTAAAGCCATGAATATTCTGGCGGCCCGTGAGCACAGTGTTGCAGAACTGCGTGATAAATTGCGCACTAAAATGCTTCAGCAGGCATCGTATAAACAGTACAGTCGGCATAGCAAAAATTCAGATAATCAGAATATGGATTTTGCAGAACCCGAGGTGTCTGATACAGAACAAATTGACGCACAGATAGAGCAGTTATTAAGTCAGCTTATTAATGATAACCTTCTTAATGATGAGCGCTTTGCAGAAAGTTTTATCCGCTCACGACAGGCCAAAGGGCAGGGGCCGGTAAAGATACGGCACGAATTACAGAACCGCGGGCTAACAGCGGAACTGATAGATGATTATCTGGATGACTCCTGGGAACTCTGGCAGGAGACTCTGGAAAATGTCCGCCAGAAAAAATTTGGTGCACAGTTACCCAAAGATTATAAAGAACAGGCAAAACAGTCGCGGTTTCTGTATCAGAGGGGATTTGGCCCGGAAATGATCCGCCGCCTGTTTAATGAATTTTAAAATTTTAATAGCATAATTGATCGCAGGAACACGTTTTATATGGCAAACAATTCAATAAAAACAAGTGCGCAGCTTCGTACCGCCTTTCTTGAATTTTTTGAAGCTCATGGTCACAAGCGTGTCCCCAGCAGTCCGCTTATACCCGCTAATGACCCTACCTTATTATTTACCAACGCTGGTATGGTGCAGTTTAAAGATGTCTTTCTGGGTAATGACAAACGCAGTTACCAACGTGCTACCAGCAGTCAGCGTTGTGTGCGTGCCGGAGGTAAACATAACGACCTGGAAAATGTCGGCTATACGGCCCGCCATCATACCTTTTTTGAAATGCTGGGTAACTTCAGTTTTGGCGATTATTTTAAACGTGAAGCCATTGAATTTGCCTGGGAGTTCTTAACGAAAACCATTGGCCTTCCGGAAGAACGCCTGTGGGTTACAGTTTTTAATGAAGATCAGGAAGCCGAAGATATCTGGCTGAAAGACATTAAGGTTTCACCGGAGCGCTTTTCCCGCATTGGCGCCAAAGACAATTTCTGGTCCATGGGGGATACCGGTCCCTGTGGTCCCTGCAGTGAAATTTTTTATGACCACGGTGAAGAGGTTCCCGGCGGCCCTCCGGGTACACCTGATGAAGACGGTGACCGTTATATCGAGATATGGAACCTGGTCTTTATGCAGTACAACCGGGACAAGTCCGGTAAAATGACCGAACTGCCGCATCCGTCGGTGGATACCGGCATGGGGCTGGAACGTCTGGCCGCTATCCTGCAGGGCGTACATAATAATTATGAAATTGACCTGTTCCAGCATATTATTAAAACCATCGCCCAACTGGCTGATTGCAAAGATATAGCTAACAAGTCTCTGCGGGTGATAGCCGATCATATCCGGGCCTGCTCTTTCCTGATTGTTGACGGTGTTATCCCTTCTAATGAAGGTCGCGGTTATGTTCTTCGGCGCATTATTCGCCGGGCTATCCGTCATGGTCACAAGCTGGGGCTCAGAGAACCTTTCTTTTACAAACTGGTGGACGTACTGGATCAGGAAATGGGTGAAGCCTATCCTGAACTGACGAAAGCCAAAGCCCAGGTAGAAAAAGTCCTTAAACAGGAAGAAGAGCGTTTTGCGGAAACCCTGGATCAGGGTATGCATATTTTGGAGCAGGAAATTAAAAACCTGTCCACTAAGACCATTCCTGGTGAGGTGGTATTTAAACTGTATGATACCTTTGGTTTCCCCGTTGATCTAACCGCTGATGTCGCGCGTGAACATGATCTGGACATTGACCGGAAAGGTTATGAACAGGCCATGGAAAAACAGCGGGAAATGGCCCGTGCCTCCAGCAGTTTTGATGTGGATTATAATGATAAGCTGGAACTGGAAGGTAAAACCGAGTTTTTAGGTTATAAGGATTTAAGCAGTGAACAAAGTACGCTCAGTCATATTTTAATAGACGGTGAAGAAGCAGAGACTTTATCAGAAGAGGGCCAGAGTGCCATGCTGATCCTGGACAGTACCCCGTTTTATGGTGAGTCCGGCGGTCAGGTAGGGGATACCGGCCGTATTTTTACCGATAATGCTCAGTTTGATGTCACCGATACCCAGAAAAAAGGCGATGTGTTCGTTCATATCGGTAAACTGGTTAAAGGC